>CAJJMF010000026.1 GCA_905192805.1 uncultured Sutterella sp.
GTTTTCACGCCCGAGCGCATTGCGAGGAATGCGGACTCACGAATGCCCTCTTCTTCAAAGAAGGCTTTCGCGTGATTGAGCACCGGTTTTAAATCCCAAGCCATCAGATCGAGGTAATCGTACGTGAGCCCACTGGCTTCCCCAAGGATGACGAGGCTTGCCTCGCCCGTTTCGGTCGTGGCGGCCAATAAGCGGGCTTTGAGCGCTTCGTTGAGACGACGGCGCTCTTCGTCTGACTGATCATCGACTCGCCAGGCGAGGTAGCCGAGCGCGATGCCATTTTTGTGCATCATGTCAACGAACTGGGGGTTTCCCTGATAGTACTGATTCAGTATCGGGGTACTTAAGGTCATCCCGCGGGCAATATCACTACGCCACATGTCGCTCGGTGTGGGCGTGCGTTCGTAATGAAACGGTCGATGGAGTACGGTCGCGACCGAGAGCGTCGTGAGCGACGGAATCATGGACTTTAAGCGCTCCCCAACCTCGCTCAAGGGAATCGCTTCGGCTTCGCGTCCCGTCAAGGGGCGTTCAATCACTTGAATGCCCGCAAGGGTACTCATCGTCGTTAATTCCCCTAAACTTTGATCGGCCAAATTCGTTAAGAACCACCAGACAAACTGCGGGTCACTCGCGAGTCGATCGTTTAATGCCTCAGCATAAAGGTAAAGGCGCACGAGCCCTTCGCCCACGGGTTCAATCCAGGCCTGAACGTCATGGGCGGCGACTTTCACGTCGCCCGCGCGTAACCCCACTTCGGGGTGGGCTTGGCGCGTAGCGTAGACCACCCAGCGGTTGCTGAGCGTCTTGGGCATGGCGTTTACAAAATGCGCTAAGGCAAAGAGCGCGGGCTGAACGCCCTGCGCGGTAAACGTGATCACCTCCCGCTCCCCATCAAAGCCCAGTTCAAACTCGACCCCGTTGAGGACTTGATTAAAGATCTCGCCCATGGCGTTGATGGCGGGCTCGGCTTCTTCGTAGGCGCCCGAACGGGCACGCGCTAAGAGTTCTCGAAAGTGTGCTTCGTTGGCTTCGAACGCCGTCCAAGCGGTCTTGACGCGTTGTGCAAAGGGAGCGCGGTAGGTAGCAAGAACGATCAAAACCATTTCGGCGCGTTCAAGGAGTTTGGCTAAACGCTCACGCGTCACAAAGAGCCCCGCCGCGGGGTAATGCTCGTAGGCAAACTGCAAATGCCCGACGGCGAGCCCCTCTTCGTTACTTGCGTTCATGTGCGCCATCCCGACCAAGGCATGCCAATCCGGATTATCTCGGTACTCGTTTTCTCCGCGACTCAGAATTTCGACGATTTCGCTAAAGCTTTGTTCTGCGTCCGTCGAATCGTCCCCAACGAGACTCAAATACGCTCGGGCAATTTCCATTTCGATCGCGGTCTCAAAACGCGCTTCGGGAATGGTTTCCATCAAGGAAAGAACCTCTTCGTATTTGCCGTCTCGGTTGAGCGTTTGTAGTTGAGTTAGGAGTTCAGCAGCGGAATTAGGCATGGTGTTTGGAGTTCCTCATGTGTTGGTGCTGGGCTTTGCCAATGGCTTAACACTATACCTGAAACCTTAAAGTACGGGTGTCCGTCAAAGGAGCTAGGCAAAGCGAGGCGTTATAGGGAAAACTGTGGTGTCCAAAGTGGCCTCTATTTGCTAAGATGCTCCCATACGTAGTGCCATCCCGCGTGACCGGAGGCAAATTTGACTGACTAAGAAGAGCCCATTATGAGTAAATTGTTTTATATCGAAAAACCCGCCGATTTGGCGATCCTGACCGTGCAAGGGGTGACCGAACTGCTGCCCAATATGGTGCAATTTGTGATGGACGCGGAAACGAGCGAAGCGGACGAATACCAAGCGTTTATGGCCGCTAGCCTACAACAGGTGGCGTTTGTGACGTTGGGGGTACCAGGGCGCTCTGCGCGTGGGATCGAGTTGAGTTTTGATGCCGAAAAGTCCGAATACTGTGTGCGCGTCAATACCCCGAGCGCTCGTCAGGACTGGGACGTGGCGCGTGAATTTATTAGTGCCTTGTCGGAGTACTGTAAAACGACGATTAGCGTCGAAGATGGTGAGGGGCGCGAAACGGGCCTCACCCCGCAAACGCTGCGCTTTATCAATACCGATGCCGATATTCAAGCCGGTCTCGCTGCCATTAAGCAGCATGCGACCGACACGAACGCGTTGATGCTCACCGGGGTGTTGCGTTACTTCTCGATGAATGCCGACATTATCAACGGTATCTTAGGCGAACCCGATCCGATCGAGGCGTTTTCTACCTTTGCGCTCAACACACAGTACCCCGAGGCCTACATTGCGAAGCCGATGTTTTATAAGGACGAAAATGAAGCGATTCATGGCGTCTACGTGTTAACGGAAAATTTGCCGACGGTGTTGCCGATTCGTCCCTATATTTCGCCCGACTGGCGAGATCGTTTGGCCGAAAAGGATATTGCCCAGTGGCACGTGATTCTGATGGGTTATCAGAATCCCGATGACGTTGAGTCGCTGACGATGTTGGCTGACTTGGATTATGGAGTGCTCGATAAATACGTGGACGCCTCGAAAAAGGCGCCGTTAGACGCGAGTGATTGGGTGGTGCAAGGGTTGAGTCACGCGGAAATGGAAGAATTAGCGCGGCTAGCACGATCCTAAGCTAGCGATCGTAACGAAGGGGGCTCGAAGGCCCCCTTAACTTTTGGTGGATAAGCCGTAGACAGCTTAAACCTGCGGTCAAGCGAGCGTAGGCGGATTCCTTCGCCGGATTCTGTCCACGCTGAAAACGCCCTTGGTAGGACTTTAGAGGTCTAACGCCTCCAGGGCGATTTTCTCTCCTTTGAGGTAAAGCTCAAATACCCAGTGAGCTGGTAAAAAGCGCACTTCAATCGGGGCGAGTCCCATTTGGGTAAACATGTCGAGCCTCACTTCTCCCCTCTTCTCAACCTCGGGACTGTCGGTTGGCATCACAAAGCAGTTCCGAACTGTCTTAAAGCCATGCTGTTCAATGAAAGGTTGGTAGGCAAGCTGGTAGAGGTATTGCTTGGTGATGGATTCGATCCCAGGCTGACCTTCGGGCACTTTCCCCAGCTCAAGTTTTGGAGTGTAGTACTTCGCATCGATGATAATAAATTGTGTTCCCGATAAGGAAACAATATCAGGGATGAGCGTAGATTGGGCTCGGGTTTGTGTCGCACTCCACAAAGGCTTTTCGATAAGGTCCAGTAGCCGCCCTTGTAGCGACTCCCCTTCTGGCCGCTCTGGGAGGGGCAAGTCTCGTAAGGGTTTGGGTAACTGGTTATCCAACGTCGTGGCGCAGACGACTTCCCAGACATGATAAAAGCACGTTGTCCCGAAAAAGAGCACTTCACCAAAGCTGTGCTCTGAGCGTGCCTGCGTGAGATAGGCAATGAGGGATTGGAGAACCCATTGCTTACGCGTATTAAATTGGGAACGCAGTTCGTTTTCGAGCAAACTGACGAGGGCCTCATCACTACCTAAGTTTTCGAGGGTTTCCTCGGTCAGATCGACCTCGGTGAGGTCAAAAAATTCCAAGAGCTCAGCCTCGCGCAGTAGACGTGAAGCTTGGGTCAAGACCACTTTGTGTAGCCGGGTGATGAGATTGGCGTCGTCCAGTGAGCGACGCTTGGTTTTGGTCTCCAAGTAATACGGCTCTCCACGGTTGAAATACGCTGTCGTGGTGTTGATCGTACGCTCCCAGAGTATTTCGCCACGACCATTGTCTTCGATAAGATCCTGAGTATGGGTGTAGAGCCCGTGTTCGAAGTAATCCTGGAGTAATGCGAACAGAAGGCTTAAGAAATGAAACTGCCCTATTTCGGCACGTTCCTCATAGACCGTCAGGTGTTGTGCTTCGCTTTTTTGATATTTTTCCAACACACGGAGGATTTGTTTCAGGGTCTCGACACTCGGAGCTTTGGCGCTTAAATATTTTGGATAGCACTTAAGGATTCGCCCCGAGATAACGAGAATGCCGACAAAGGTGAACACGTAGTCGCGAGCGTCGTCGTGGGCAACGACCTCGGACACGTCAATGTCTTCTTCGGTGAGCTCGGTGAAATCTTTGGGGGCGGTTGCAGCGTTGAGCGCCTTAAGAACCCCCAAGGCTTTGAGCCTTCGGAGAATTGGCACGAGTTCAGCATCGGTGAGCTTGAACAACCCTGCAAGCTCACCCTGTGTGTAGCGTTTCTGCTCTTTTAAGAAGCAGGAAATCATCACTAAGTACCTCTAGGCCTCAAGATCGTCAGCGGACGAATCCTCAAGGGGAAGAAGGGGAACACGACTCTGAATATCGGTGTGGAAAATTCCTAGGCCATATTGGTCAAACTCATCGCAGAGCGTTGAGTAGCGCAACACGCTTCCAGAGTATCCCTCAAAGAGCTTGTTGCGTTTTTGACGGCAGGCGTCTTCAAAGAGGTACATCAGGACTTTGTGCTTAAACACCCGACTAAAGGCGATCGGATCCATTTCCGTGCCACCGTTACTCGGGACGACAATACTTCTTCCAATGAAATACGGTCCCAGCTGCTTATCCTCATTGATTTTTTCTTTGGCCAAAAAGTCATTAATCGCTTTTCGCAGGGCGTTCCACTCCACGCGATGGGGTTTGACGGAGCCGAGCGTGACAAATTTCCCTTGAATTTCTCGGTCACTTGCGTCAATCCCTAAATACGTAAAGTCCCAACGTCGCTTAAAGGCCGTATCCATCGGAAATACGCCTTGGTCGGCACTATTCATGGTGGCCCAAATGAAAAGATTGTCCGGTAAGCGTAATTGACAGTAGTCGTCGGGCTTTCCGCCCAGTTCCCGCGCTAAGTAGCGTTTCATGTCTTCGCTCGCGCCAATAGGATATTCACTCACGCCATCCGCATCACGATCGAGAAGCTGGAAGATGTCCCCAAAAACGGCAGCCATGTTGGCACGGTTAATTTCTTCAATGAGGAGTATATGGGGCTCTGCCGTTCTTTTCTGACTACTCTTGAGCGCTTTAACCAACATCCGCATAAAGGGGCCAGGCACTAACGCATACGTGATGGTTTCGTTTCCCTGGGCATCCTGTGACGGGACGGGTTTATAGGCGCCCACAAATTGGGCATAGGAGTAATCGGGGTGGAACGTAACGCGTTCACTGTGGGTATCAAGTAGATCGCCTAACAAGGTTTTAGCCTCTTGGTTGAGCGTGAAGCTTTTCCCTGTGCCGGGCGCCCCAAAGAGGATACGGTTACGCTCAAAGGAAGAGGAAAATCCCGTTCGGTAACGAATAGGGTCAGTCACTGGCGTCTTTTTTTCTCCCGCATCGTTTACTGAAATGGTACTCGAGCCCTCTTGCGAGACCGTCTCGGGGTAAAAATATCGCTCGTAGAGGAAGTCAATGTTTTCAGGTTTCGACAATACTGTGCAGGTTGTCAGCTTTCCTTCTGTGGCAGAAGGTAATTTTTCTTTTGGTAAAAAGGCTCGACGCCACGTCGCGGGACGCTGGTTCGGCATCGGTCCGTCGTCCGCTTTATAGACATAGGGACCTAGATGATCGGCAAAGGCCACTAAGTCTAGCCCCGACATGACGACAAAGACCGTGTCATCCCCGGCGTTATAAAAACGGCATATTTCATCGGCATTGGGGGAGATCTTATTCTTGGCAGTGTTCGCTTCGGCCAGAATCGGTTTAAGAGAAGCAGACTCGAGGGTTCCTTTGGGGTTTGCCAAATCGTTTAGGTCTCCAATGTATTCCCAGCCAATGGCCACCACACCTTTCTTTTCCATGGTCTCTGCCAGGTGGACATTATTAATGTGGCTACCGAGACGAATAAACGTTATGGGCTTTCCAAAACGCGCCAGGAAAATGTCAAAAAATTGCTTATAGCTCCAGCCGAGCACATTTTGGATTAAGGCGATTTGGCCACTACGCCCGTAATAGGTCGAGCTCGGTTTGATTCGTAAAGCCCGGAGAATGTGATGTTGCCATTCGTCGGAGTGAAAGCTACTGAGCTTATCTCTAAAGAAGACTGAATAGTATTTGTGAACCCAGCGGTAGACGTAGAACTGTTCGCCCAACTTTTCACCAAGGTGCTTTTGGAATTGGGCTTTGAGTTGAGCATCCAGCTCGTCGAAGTCTTGTGCTGTGAGGGGTGAAAACTCGTTGATCGTTTGCGCCCCAGCGACTAAGGCATCGCGAATCTGCGTGCCAAACATCAGCGCATTGTCTGGGCTCAGGACCTTACTTTTTGCCCCACTACCAGCTATCCATTCTCCAGAGTCTTTCTTCTGGAAGAGTCCAAATTTATAGATTGATCCTCCAGCGATATTGCCAAATTGCTCTTTACAGACTTTGTCCATTTCGAGCCAGTAGCATAACGATCGACTGTTGTCTCCTTGTGTGTAAAAAAGGGTCGTGAGCAACTCATCACCCTCGAGGCTTTTTAGGCGCTCGGGAGCAAAGTCGGGCATTCGCTCGGGAAGTGAAGCGATGGTATCACTTGACAACGTGGAAACCGTGAAATGGTTGTTGGTGACGTAGATGCGAAGTATTTCACTGGCCGTGTAATATTCGGGAGGCAAAGCGTCTCCCCTATTTTGTATTGGCTGGTCCATGGTTCTTTCCCTCAGCGTAGGCTAAGTAATGCTTGCTAAGTAGCGAGAGCGATAAAGCGATTTTAGCGTACTTCCATGTAGGTTGACGTCACGACGCTCGTTCCCCTCACTGGGAGTGGAAAGATTCAGTCGTGCTCTGAGAGAGGAATCGCTGCAGTGAGCGCGATACTCAAACGCTAAAACGTCACCAGTTCCAATAATCGCTTTTGGATCTCGCGGGCACTCCCCATCAAATTGACGGTAGCAAAGCGTATCGGGTGACCCTGAATCGTCACATATTCATCGACGGGCTGATTACCCGTCTCGGGATAAAGGAGCATGCCTCGTGTGCGTAAGGTTGAGGGGGTCTCGGGATTGGCCTGCGACAATAGGTAGGCATAGATTTGGTAGAGGTCAGCGCTTCTAAACTTACAAGCTTCCATTTGGTTTTTTATAAACACGGGTTTGCATTTCGTGTCGATCACAAGTCTCTCCCCATCTTTGGTGTCGATCACGATGTCAGGCCTCATAGAGGGTAAATAGTTCAGACCTGGTTCGCTACTCTCACTCGTTTGCCATTCAAACCAAGATTGTGCCCTCACCTTCCAGTCTCTTTGACTCAGGTGGACCGCAAAAAAGCCAGCGATCGATTTTTCAAACAGTGAGGGCAAATTAAGTCCCTGGCGATGTAAGGCGGAAATCAACCAATCGCCTTCGTTTTCGCTGGGAAGCTGAATGAGGAACGCCAGCTTGGCAGCTGCCAAAAGGGGGGCATCCGCAGCTTCGAGAGCATTGCGTGTTTCGAGGGCGGGGGAGCGCAAGCTGGGACAAGGCCCTGTCACCCCTCTTTCGCGCAAAGTTTGGACGAGTTGGCGACAGCGAACCCCGATCGCTTTAGGGTAAAGTCGCCGAGCCAGTCGCTCCAGTGCTGCGCGAGCGAGACAAAGTTTAGGCGTATTAACCGTGATTTCCGTATACCGACAGGCAATTAGCCCCTTGTCCAACAAACGCTGCCGGGCGGTCGTCAATACGTCGATTCGACCGCGCACACGAGTGAGTGCCCCGTGGGTCTCCTCATAGGTGATCGTTAGGGGACGTCGTAATCGCTGGTTAACCTCATGGCAGAGGATCTCGGCGAGGATTTCGGGTATGTCCTCTGGGGTGTCTTCAATCGATATCCCTCGCGCTCTTAGCACTGTGTAGAGATCACTGGCGTAGCAAAGGAGCACCCAGAGATTTCTCACGGGAATTTTCCCGATCAAATACTGGGTGAAGTCTTCCTCGTTTAGACGTTCCTCAACCGTCGACATGCCCGAGTCCCCTTATTTCCACTCGAGCATGCTGAGCGCTTCTTGTAAGGCCTTTTCATCGTCGTACCAGTATTCTGCTAAAAGCGGCTGAATCTCGGTCTTGACAATGGTGTTAAACCAGACGCGGATATCGGGAATATGCTCTCCCTTGGCAGGGGTGAAGTAGCTGTGGCCAATTTGGTACCCTGCGCCTAGGGTGGTGTCCTTTGCGATCAGCTCGTTCACCAGAGTGATGCGTTGACGGACCTGCTGAATCTTCGCTTGAGGATCAGAATCCTTTGACGCCGCCTCTAAGACACAGTCTTCCCATTTGTTACGAAAATACGGTTCCAGCGTGATGAAGGCGAAACGACGTCGTAACGCGATATCGACCATGGCAATGGTGCGATCCGCGGTATTCATCGTGCCGATCACATAAAAGTTGGGTGGCAAAAAGACGGGCGAATCACCTTTTCCTTGGTAGGTCAATTGCAGGGCATTTTCTTCATTTCGCTTATCGGCTTCAAGCAACGTGAACATTTCGCCAAAGACACGCGAGAGGTTGGCGCGATTGATTTCTTCGATGACAAATACAAATTTCTTATTCGGTTGAGCGCGGGCTTCTTTTACCAACGCTAAAAAGGGGCCATCCTGGAGCTCTAAACCCCCCACCCCACTCGTAGGACGCCAACCCTGGATGAAGTCCTCATAGGCGAAATTCGGATGAAATTGCATGGCGTGGACACGACTGGATTGATCTTCTCCCACGATCGCATACGCTAATCGACGGGCAAACCACGTCTTCCCTGTGCCTGGAGCCCCTTGCAAAATCAGATTCTTTTTGCGCTCTAAGGCGTCGATTATTTCGTTAATCTGAGCTTCATCAAGGAATGCCCCGTTGTCAACGATATCTTTCACGCCATAGGTGGCAATGGTCTCTGGACTCTGCTCGGCTTCATCGGATGTGCTTTCTTCGTCAACGGCCTCTGGGTCTTGACGGGGTGTTTCGTCAGGCTGTGTTTTCGTCGCAAAGATCAAGTCAATGAAATCTCGGAGCTGGGGAGCCGTTTGCTTTTCAATGTGCTGCAAGAGGGTTTCTCTCACCGTTAAGTAGTCGGAGCCATTCGCCATATCCTGAGTCTTGTTAGAGAGCGCAATGGCGATCTGCAATTCACGAGCGAGATACCGACGTGTTGCTTGATTGAGAAGCGGATAAACCTCGGGCGCAATCCAGCAAAGGCCATACGTGATGCCCCAGCGTAGCTTGGTGATAGTGAGCGCTTGGTCGTACGCGTTAAGAAACGCGGTGCGATAGTTCTTCTCCTCATCGTTTTTTATGTTCTGAGCGTAGTCCAGTGCCGCGTCAAAGAGTGTCCACAAGGCTTCAATCTGCTCTGGCGTGGTCCCAAACACGCTGGGGGGCTCGTCTAGCGCGGGAGTATTGTCTATCGTCACATCGGGAAGCGTCACGCCAAGGGCTTGTGTTACCACGTGATAAAAAATGCCTCTCGTTCCTTTATCGATGGGGCGGTTAAATAGCGCCATGACCGTAAAGGGACAGAGGTCAGGAATGTGATCAACATCCGTCTGAAAGGCACTCGCCAAAAAGTCAAGATTGACCTTATTTTCCTTCGCCGCAAGTCGGAGGTTCGCGAGCAATTCGGTACGACGTGAGCGCCAGCCTCTGAGTGCCAACGCTATATCGTGATAGACCTTAATCCAATTCCAGTTAGACCGCTCGTAGAAAAAACGAGTGTAGTCTTGAGGGACCCCTTTGAAACAAAAGTCCGCTAAGGCGCTATTGATCCAGTGATTGGAGGGTTTGATTTCATGCAAACGCTGACGATACGTAGAGTAAAACCAGGGGCGCGGCTCATCATCGCGATTATCCCATCGAACTTTCAGGGTCGTTCCATCGCCAGGATTTTCAATGACGGTCCCCGTGGCCTTGATGTCCATCCGCGAGACAAAACCATAGTCAATGAACGGTAGATTATATTTTTGAGGGTAGCTCGCTTTAATGGCGACTTTATCTCCCACCTGAATGGACAACATTTTGTCATGGATAGTGGTCTTGCCAGGATTATCAAAACACTGGACGATTCCTTCTTCAATAAACGCTGGCGTTAGGTCTTCCCCGTCTTGAGTTGCCCCAAAAAGCCAAAAGGGGCGCTCTTCTTTGTTGTCAGAATGAGGGTCACTACTCATGTTGTCTCCTAAGCGGTCAATATCGACGGCGTAATTTAGTTGTTAAAAAAAATTGTATCAGGTTCGATGGGGCGGAAAAAGGCCTCAATGTTGTACGCCATGAGGCCTGACGACTCAGAGGACTGCGTTTAGGTGTACCGCTTAGATACGACGAATACGCGTTCCGTTGGCTTTGTACAAGTAGGTCGTATTGTTGGCTAACGTGATTTGAAGGTCATCTCCTACCCAACCCGCATCAACCGCAGCGGGAGAGGATTGATACACTGTATGTACCCGACTGCCACTTTTGTTGTAGGTGTAAACTTTGCCAGTAATGACGGTGATGACGATCTGTTGCAAATGGTCATTGTAGTCAGCACTAATGGCGTTGTTGATGCTAGAAATGGAACCATACCGATTACCTGTTGTTGTCCACAGTTCTACTTTGCCATTGTTGATTTTGGTGATATAGGCGGTCATTCCAATCTCTCCTTGTACCTAGGGAGTCGTTCATGCGACTCGAATACTGCATTCTTCACGACGTGTCTCTCAACACGTACCCAATGAAAAACACTGCCTCTACTGTACTTGTTGCGTTTCAGCTGAACCATAAGGAGAATCCCTCTACCTATCGGTATATCTACTGACTTTATGGCGTGTGAGGTCAAAAAGTTCCTTTGTGAAAAACAGGGAGCTCAGGAGAATATTTTATGTACATAAGAATTGCGATAAGCATTTTGTGTATGGAGTCCCCAAGCTCGTTGTTCGTCATGACCTCCCGAGGCTAGGCATTAGTCGATTTAACGAGGGATGAGGGCTGAGGCGAGCGACTCAGCGTAGCAGGGTCTCGTGAGCCTGGATCGATTGAGCAACCTGGCTTAGGGTTATCGAAAGCGAGAACCCGATCAAGAGGGGGCATGGCGTAACGAAGTGCGCCATGGGTTCGGTAGTGAATCCAACTTCCCTTCGGTTTGAAAAATTCCCTAACGGGATCTCAAAAAATATTCTTTTCGCGACGCGGTTCATCACTTACGGGGGCTATAGGGAAAAATACGCTACCTCTTAGAAGGAAGTTTCGGGCCTCCCCCCTACTCTTCTCGAGTTCTCTTCTTTTTCCTTCCTCATGGGTCAAAATTGGCCATTTCCTGACAAAAACTACTTCCTTTTACCTATAAATTTTGATATTGAACAATAAAGTATCACGGATTTCAGGTCTAAAACGAGTCTCAAGCCTTTATTCCTATAGCGGGCGAAAGTGTACCCCGTCGAAGCATCGTTTCGATGGAGTTTTTTTCGCTTTACATGGCGTCCGATGAGGGCGCTTTTTTTCATGGACTCTCTGCGCTTTACGGGGACCGTCTTGGTTCGAAGACCCTTAAAGCGATGAGACCGAAGCTGCATTAGGGCTGGGAGCCTTAGTGCAGTTTTTTTTACTTTTCACCGAGAAGGAAAGATGTTTATGCCTACAAAACCCAACAACGTTCGAGGGATCGAATTTAATGAGCGACTCAGTTGTGAGGAAACCCAGCTGGCTGCGAAATGGCCCAAATTCTGGCTACTGAGTTCGCTTGTGGACTCTAGCTATGCGATTCCGTTGAGTATGGTCTATAGCCAAGCGGACAAGAAGTTCTACTGCCACACGACGCAGGGAGTGAATGGTTTTTATCAGCGCGTGCGAACATCCCCCCAAGTCAGGGTGTTGCTTCGCGGATGGAGGGGGCGTGCTTCACGTGACATGCTTTGGGTCTCGGATCGTTGCCACAAGCCCTCGTTACTCAGTCAGGTCGTCATCCACTGCACGACGCGCATCACGGAAGTGACGGATACCAAGCGCAAAGAGGTCATTTTGACACGCATCTGTGAGCACTATTTCCCGAATGCGTCTTGGCAAGACATTCATCGCTACTACGAGTCCGTGGTGGAGGATTTGCGGGTGTGGGAGATAGATGCCACGTCGCTACAGGGGGTGGCTTACCGCAAAGACGAGTACTTCCAACATCTTAAGCGTTCTCCTCGCACTCGCCCACACTTTGACTTACGCCCTTCGAGGGCGTTTTTTATTGGCCGTAAAGCGTGAACGATCCCGTGAGTCACGGTAAAGCCTAGCCTTTGTGATGAGCGAAAACCACGGCGTTTTCGCTCATCCATTTGGCCATCACATGAAAAAAGTATGGCTTTTTTCTCAAATGATAATTATACTCATTCTCATTTATGACTAACTCACGAGACTTCAATGAAAAAATCCCTACTCTGCTTGGCCATCCTGTCGAGCTTGACAGCCATGGCGAGCGCCCAAACCTCTATTGAACCCACCCTTGCGGACAACCAAGATCTCACGAGTCCATCGGAAGCGATTGAATTATCGGATACCGTTGTGCGTCCCGACTATGTGGAAATCGAGCGACTCCAAAATACCAAAGAAATTTTGGTATTGACCAAAGACAACCTTCAAGAGGCCGGTAACCGGACCGTGACCGATGCCTTAAGTACCCTCCCCTCGGTGAACGTAAATACGGCGGGCCGCAATGTGATCGACATTCGTGGTCAGGGGTCCGAAACCGCGTCACGCAACCTTCAGGTTCTCATTGACGGGGCGCCGATCACATCGATCACGAGTCACCCGTTTAGTATGAGTTACAACGTGATTCCGGTCGAAGCTCTGGAACGCGTCGAAGTGATCCCGGGCGGGGGTTCCGTGATGTACGGCTCGGGTGCCGTGGGCGGTATTGTGAGCATGACGAGTTCCCTACAGACGCTCAAAGAACCGCGCTCCTCGATTTGGGGAGAGTGGAATTCGGACGGGTACCGCGCAGGGTTAACGGCCGGCACGACCTTCGCCGATAACCGCGGGGCGGTGGAATTCACGGGAAGCAAAATTGACCGTGACCTCACGTTTGTGAATACCTATGCCAAAACCGAGTATGCCTCGTTGGGGGTGCGTTGGGACTTAACGCCCCACCAGCAATTGATTCTGCGTGCAAGCCATATGGACGAAGAGTCCCTTCTGGTGAACAATGTCTCGCGCTACAAGCTCTTAGCCTCGGGGCGCGACTATGTGCCGAGTCCCATTAAGGTGACCGTGGGGGTCGATAGCAAGGGTAAGCGTATTCAAGAAACGCGCCCTGGCTACATTCATGCCGATCAGCGCATGGACATGGTGAGTTTAACGTACCGTGCTGAAGCCAACGATAAGTTAAGTTTCACCAACGACCTTTTCTACTATCAGGGTCGCTATCAAGGGGACCAGTACGACACGCATGAGATGGACATCGAAGGCTACGGTCTTCGCAGTAAAGCCAACATCAAATACCTGGACGACGGGCAATTGCTCGTCGGGGTCGATTTACTGCATCGTTACGCGGATCTCGACTACACCAGTTACGACTACATCAACCGTCAATACCGTGCGGTGCCCTACGATTTTTCCTACGAAACGAACACGTATGCGCTCTATGCCTTGAATACGAACCGCTGGAATAAGTGGGAATTTAACGAGGGGGTGCGCTACGAATTAACCGACTGGTCCTTCAGTAAGTATGGCCGTGCGACGGAAGGCTTAGGGGAAGACGAAACACGTCGTCGTAACGTCGCGCTCGAACTCTCCGCAGCGTACCACTATAACGATACGGGTCGCGTCTATGCCCGTTACGAACGTGGTTATACGCTCCCGGACGGGATCTTAATTTCGGACCAGGTGAGTCAACGCATCAACGGTAAGAAAGTCAAGATCATTCGCGCCACCGATGCCAAAGACGAGGTCTATGACCTCTTTGAAGTGGGTTGGCGTGAAGTCTTCCCGTGGACGACGGTGAGCGCCACGCTCTGGTACAACGAAACCCGCAATCAGGCGAGCCGCTTCTACCATAACGACCCTGTTAATGGGTTAAGCCTCTACACGAAGAACCTGTTGAATACCCGTCGTTGGGGGGCGGATTTGACCTTGACGCAGGCCATTGGTCCCGTGAGTTTTGAAGAAAGTGTGGCCTATACGATGGGACGCACACGCTGCGAGGACGAATTAAAGTGCGTGCAGCTCGAACAAAACACCCAGTACACCGACAAGGGCTTGCAGAAAGTACCCAAGTGGCGTGCCACGCTCAAAGCAAAGTGGGACATTACGGATAAGCTCTCTGCGGACGTGACCTGGATGTATTTCGGTCGCTATGCGAACTTCTATAAGAAGGCCGACGTGAACAACGACGGCGCCTTCATGAAGAGTTACGACCTCACGAACCTCTCGGTGAAGTACCGTCCGAACGAACACTTCCAACTTTATGGCGGGGTGACGAACCTCTTTGATAAGACCTACTACGAGTATGGCAGTACGGGTGCAGGGAGTTTCCAGACACTCGTTTTAGGCGCGGATCGCACCTTCTTTATTGGCGCCAAAGCGATCTGGTAAGCGGTTAAGAACGCGACAGTTGGGTGACGCTTCAAGGGAGTGATGTCCCTTGAGGCGTTCTCCCTTTTAACGAAAGGACATTCAAGACGATGCAACAGGTGTGGGACCTTTTTCAAACGGGGGGCTGGGTCATGTACCCCCTCCTCGCGTTGAGCGTCATATCGCTCACGATTTTTGTCGAACGTTGGCGTTTTTACGGACGGGCACAAACCAATATGTCATTGATCCGCTGTCAGTTCTGTGCAGCGCTCCATACGGGGAACGCGGCCAACGCCAAATCGACTCTCGACAAAGCGGGCGGCGTCGTGGGGAGTTTAATGGGGGACTATTTGGACGTGCGCGATACCCTAGTGAATCACGAGGCTTGGTTAGAGCTCCATGGTCAGCAAGTGGCAGCCAACCTCAAAGCGCGTTTACCGCTTTTATCGGCCATCGTGACGATTGCTCCCCTCATGGGGCTCTTGGGTACCGTGACCGGGATGATTCAAGCCTTTGACGTCTTGAGCGTTACCGAAGGACAGCCTTTTGCCATTACGGGTGGCGTCGCGGAGGCGCTCGTCGCAACGGCCTTTGGGCTACTGATTGCGATTGTGGCGATGGCGTTTCATGTGATCTTGGAGCAAAAAGCGACACGACTCATTGAAGACGTGGAACTCGCTGCGGGTCTTTTGGCCTTACACGTTGGGGGGAACGTATGAAGCTCGTGAACCATCGCGAAAAAAAGCCACCGCTTCTGATGATCATTCCCATGATCGACATCATTTTTTTCTTACTCGTCTTTTTCATGATGAGTATGCTCAACATGGTCGTGCAAAAAACGATTCCGCTCAACTTACCAGTGGCGAGCACGGCTAAATTGGATCCTGAGAAAACGCTGGCCGTGTCGGTGGATTCGACGGGCGGAATTTATCTTGAAGACCAATCGGTAACGCCCGAGGTCTTGAGCGAACGCCTCGCGGCCGAAAAAGCCAGTAATGCCAAATTACTTTTGGTGCTGCGTGGGGACGAAAAAGCGCCCTATGGTCGCATTCTCTCCGTGATTGACATTGTGAAGTCGGTCGGGATTGAACGCGTGAGTGTGGCCGCCCAAGGCGCGAGCGCCGAGCGCAAAGGAGAGTAAATGGCGACATCCTTTGATCGCGACCGTGCGCCGCTCCTGTCGTCGGGGTTGATTGCCGTCGGTATCCACGGGGTCCTTGTGCTCGCCTTAGGGGGGATGTGGTATTTCTCCGGGCTCGCGTCGTCGACCCCCCGTGGTGGGGCGCCCGATATGGTGGTGTTGCTGGGCGAAGGGGGCATGGCTGGCAGTGAGGACAACGTGATCGCGAAAGGACGAGAAACGGGGACACGCTCCCCTGGAGAGGCCCCTAACGTCAACGCGAACGCGACCCCTGAAACGCCTCGTACACACGCCGAGCCCGAACCGTCCCCGCCACTTCCGGTTGAGCCGAGTCCTCCCGAGGCGCTTCCCGAGGGAGCGAGCGTGATGGATGTTCCTACAGCAGCCCCCGTCGAGCCTTCGCCGTTGACGAAAACGGAGACGGTAAAACCCGACACACCACCGCTCACACGTCCCTTGGAGAAGACACCCCACGAACCCACCGTGAAGGTCAAACCCGCTGAGCGTACGTCAAAAGCGGTGCAAAAAGCGGTGTCAAAACCGGTGGTAAAGAAGGTGCCCGATCGGGTAGCCCAGCCGCCCGTCAAGACAGCCACTCCTCGTGTCGATTCCCCCGTTACGCCCGAGGCTCCCACGCAGGGCGCGTCGGCCGCAGTCCCCTCCTTGGCCTCAAGCGCGTCGGGGGAGGTTTTGGGGACCGCCAAGGGGACAGCCTCAGCGCCAAGTCAACTGCGTGGGTCGGGTGACGGATTGAAGGCCCTTGCGCAGGGCGACGGTGACGCTGCGCTGATCGACAATGGCGATGGGACCTATCGCCCGAGCGGTAAAGGCACCCTACGGTATCGGATTATTGAGGATGCCCAGGCGCAGTACCCGCGTCGTGCCCGCGCCATTGGGTTCACGAAAACGGTGCGCGTTCGTGTCGCGTTTGTCGTGAACGAGTCGGGGCGTATTGAACGCACTCGGGTGCTTACCCAAGGGATTCCTCCCCTGGACTTTGAAGAGGAGGCCCTTGGGGCGATTCGTCGCATGCGTTTTGAACCGATCCGCTTCATGGGGATGCCCGTGAAGGTCACCTTTGTGAAAACCATCGTCTTTAAACCCTAACAGGGGCGAGAGACGAAAAACGAACGGGCGCCCTGTGGAGCGCCCGTTTTTTTTTGAATCCTGTGGTGTTAGGGTTGCACAGAACGTACCGAAAAATACAGTCTCAGGAATCGCAATGTCGCGTAAATGAAGGCGATGAGGATGAGCCCATTGATGAAAGCAAACAGCCCGAGCATGGTAGGGGCGTAGGACGTTATCGCACAAATGACGGTCCCTACCATGGTGCCAACGTAGTAGGACTGGCCCAGCGATACGATGCTATCCTTCGTCGAGGGCGAAAGCGCGGTTTGTTGAATGCGGTTTCGCTCCACTTGGATTTCCGAACTATTGCCTAGAAAGAGCGCTAACCCAAAAAATTGAATAAAGAGCACCACCCCGAGGATCACCATGAGGTAGTTCATTTTAATCAGCTGCTCGACCGACATCTGGTAGGCGAAGCCGCCTGCCGTCACGAGCGCGCCCAAAAGGGTGCTCAACGAATAATGGAGCATGAGGGTTTTCAGATAAGGGGTTCGCAGGGTTTTTGACATGGCGGGTCTCCCGTCAGGTAAGTGATTTGAGTCCTATTGGCCACGGTGTGATCGTGACGCGTGTTCGTTACGCTAAGGATACCAAGAAACTCCTCCCCAAAACATGCGCGAGGATCTTGCGTTAGACGTACAACTTTATGGGTATTAGTGCTCTTACATCACGATCGTTTATTGCGTTTTGGCACGGAATTGGTGTACTGGTTATGTCGTAAAACGGGAACGGATGTGTGGGTCGTCGAACAGCGAGAGGATACGCCGTTTGAGGAAGAACTTGTCAAAGATGTGCTTACGCTGATGACCGTATTTTGTGCTCGGCTCTACGGCAAGCGTTCTCGACGTAAGGGTTTATCCTCATAGATAAGTGAATTTTGTAGGAGTAGTCTAACCTCATTCAGTTTTTATTTTTTCACTTATCATGGATGAAGTACTTTACGTTACTGTTAATCGTCAGATCATGGAAGTATCCAGTGAGAATCTTCTGTGCATCCGGCGTATGCAAAAAGAGTACGGGAAAGTGCTTGCGCGGTTTTTAGAAGCCTTGAGAAGTGAAGAATTGCGTTGCTACGCAACGAAGAGGCCCTATGCCCTGCGCGATGAATTAGTGAGCGTTCTGAAAATCCGCAAAGATAATCCTAAGCGCTTCGATGAAACGGTCGAGCAGATCCGTCAACAGCGCCGCCCTGTCTTCGCAGGGTTGCTGAAATATATTCCTACTATTCCGTTACAAGCGAGACATTGGAAGTTGGCGTTGGAAGAGGCCAACCAAATGGTGGCAGCACACTGGGGCTTGGTCGCTAAACGGGCAACAGATCGTGTGGTGAAGACCAAGTGGTTCAACAATCTGGAAGAGAAAGCGAAAGACTATGTTCAATGGCTGCTGGTGGGATCGTCACGGCAGTTTTTTGAAGTACTGGCCAATCGTACACCGAGAACATCGGTGAATAATCTCGAACGACATGGCTTCGACCCTATCTATAGTCAACGGTTAGCGGACCTTTACCCCCAATCTGAATTTGTGCAGCTCTCCCAAGCGGATATAGCATTTAAAGTAGGCAAACTCCTTAACAAAGTTCGTCATAAGGAGCATTTTCCTACGAATAAACATTGGAATCGCGTTGATTTTGACTGTAGCTGTTGGACTGAAGGTTTAGAGTCTGGAGTAGTCAATGGCAAAGAGGAGTCGATCCAGTATGTAGAGTTGATGACGGATGAGCCTCGCAAACGACTACACCTGCGCCTCAAAGGACGTACCCTTCTTCGGGGTACATTACAACTAAAGACCGAGAAGGATGTATTCGCTCAATAAGAATGTCAATTTTCGCCGAACAAGAAATTTTCTTATAGA
>CAJJMF010000027.1 GCA_905192805.1 uncultured Sutterella sp.
CCCAATCGAGGAGTACCGTCTGGGCAAATGTCTTGGTAGCGCTTAAATAGTACCGAGACTGGCTCGTGATTCACAATCGCACGGCGAGCCCATTCGACCCAGTCGGGTTGATAGCAGTGACCACGCTCAAAGAGCACCTCGAGTACCGTATCCGGAAGATGCGCGGTGTTGCGACTCGTGAGTCCTAAGGTGGTGATTTTCTTTCGTGCACGTGTCACCTGCCCTACGCTTAGCCCTAAAAATTCCGCTAATGCGGTGGCACTCGTGATGTGTTCCGAGTGACGAATAAACTGGCGCAATTCGTGGGCAGTCATAGGCGAGTTGGCGTTAAGGCGTTAATCCAAATCGAGCTTATTCTTGAGAAAGTTCGCGTACTCTTGTGCGAGGGCGAGCACGTCCTTGAGCGTCTTGGGGGCTGCCTCGCTAAAGAGAGCCTCATAGTGGGGAAGCCGTTCGGGGGCAATAGCGTTTAGGACCGTTCGCGGTTTGTCGAGCGATAACTCCAGTGCTAATTCCCCTTGAATGGCATCCCGTGGTGTGGACAAGCGGGGTTCACCGTTACGCTTAAAGCGCCGTGCATACTCAGCCACCGTATAAAAACGCCCTTCATGAATAATGCCGATACGCACGTGCTGTACGCTCAGCTTCCCTGTTTCGGGGTTAATGGCACGATAGACATGGTAGACCCCTACTTTCCCGTGCACTCGCAATACGCGAGCGTCTGGGTCGTAGATTGGAAAGTCTTTAATCGTTGTGATATCTACAGGGTTTCGATTTGTCGCCATCGTGAAGGTTCCCATTGCGCTGTTTAGACGTCGTTGAGGTCTATTTTAACGCGCTGCCGCTGGGGCCGAGCGCTTCAAGGGTGGGAGGCGAACACGTGGGAGGTGCCTCCCTGCCCTTTGTGTCAACCCTTCGAAAGACCTAACAATACGTGAGAAAATGTTAAATCGCTACTCTTGCAGGGAAAGATAAGTGATGTAAAAAATGGTTAGCTTTCTGTAGACACTAAAAATTTACTTTAAGAGCTGATATTTTCGTAATTGTTGTGGGTGCCCTCAAGAAAATATCAACTTATCAATGCCTCAACAAAAAGGTCTTGATTTCCTAAGTGGTTTATTATTGATATAGATCAACCATTTACAAATAGAAACATTGTTGCCTAGGGTTAACACTATAGCCAAAAGGCTAATTATTCCCTGTCCTATAGTCTAATCCTTAAAGTGGATGGAATCCTATAACGCCCTATCTATGCCATTTCCTCTATTTTGCGTGATTTCCTAGCGTTTCAAGGTGTTTTAGACCAAGGGATAGATCCAATAGGGATAACCCTAATAGGAAAATCGCCCTTCCAAACGGGAGAGATCGCCGATTTTCGATTGACTAAGCCTATACCAAAGACTAGACCCATACTCCCAATGTATAGTGGCAACCCCTAAATAGCAGTGACAGAATGCACGCATAAGTTGATTGAACCCCATGAGAAGTGCGCGAAAACGCCTTATCAAAACTCTGTCGAAAACCTCACGACGCATAACCATTAACGTGTGGATTTCCTCAAAGGGGGAACGATCACAGCGATACGCTTCGGTAGTCCAAGAGTGAAGTGTGAGCAACAAAAATAGTCCCTAAGAAACCTGAGGGGCGTAGAACAGATAAACGCTGTTTGACCCCCTTTCCTGAGGAAACAACATGTTTAACTTACCCTTTTTTCTAGGCCTATTTCCATTGGTCGTCTTGGTGGTCTTGATTATTAATGTCAAGATGCCCATTTGGAAGGCAGTGTTGATTACGTTAGCCCTTGTGTTGGGGATTAGCTATTGGGGGATGGGCGCTTCTATTCCCATGTTAACCAACGCGGTGGCTTACGGTGCGATTAAAGGTTTGTGGCCGATCGCCATCATCATCTTTGCTGCGATTTTCGCCTACAACTTAATGCAAAAAACCGGTGCCATCGGTGTGATCCGCGATGTGCTTTCTCGCGTGACCGATGACCGTCGTTTACTCCTTCTCTTGATTACCTGGGGCTTCGGTGCCTTCTTGGAAGCGGCTGCAGGCTTCTCGACCGCGGTGGCGATTCCGTTAGGGATTTTGATGGCCTTGGGCTTCCACCCGATCCGCGCTGCGATTGCTGCCTTGGTGGCTGACACGGCCGCGACCGCTTTCGGTGCTGTGGGTATTCCCTTGACGATTATGGGTGACATGCTCCACATGCCGTTGACGGGTACGCACGGCTTGGCTTTCTACGTTGTCGCTCAACTCGCTTTACACAACATCCTCCTTCCGTTTATCTTAGTAGTGATCATGGAACAGTCCGTTAAGGCCCTCAAAGGGATCTTCTTCGTGACCTTGATGGCTGGCCTTTTCACCTTGATCCCGGAAGTGATCATCGCGATCTTCGTGGGTCCGGAATTAACCGCCTTCGGTGGTTCGATGGTGAGCTTGGCTGTGATGTTCGTGCTCTTTGGCCGTCGCTCCAAGACCACGCCTACCCCCGCTGAATATCGTATTGAACACTCGCACGCTGGTAAAGCTGCGACGACGGGTGAAATCATCCGTGCTGCCTCGATCTACACGATGATGTTCATCTTCATCTTGGCTTGCTCTCCGCTCTTCCCGGCCGTGGGTAAGGTGTTGAACCAGTACTCGTCGACGCTCTTATTCCCTGTGTCCGAAACGAAGACCTTAAAGGCCACGTTTGCTTGGATTACGACGCCGGGTATGTTGATCATCTACGCAACCTTAATCGGTGGTGTGCTCTTCCAGAAGGCTTCGCCCAAGATGATCATCTCGACCGCGTTGTCGACCTTGAATCAGTTGAAGTTCTCTGCCTTAGCGATTGCTGTGATCGTGGCAATGGCGACGGTGATGGACTTGACGGGCTTGATCGCCGTGGTTGCTCAGCCGCTCTTTGATGCGACCGGTAAGTACTATCCGTTCATCGCTCCGTTGATCGGTGCTGTGGGTACCTTCGTGACGGGCTCGGTGACGAACGCTGACGTGCTCTTCGGTAACTTACAAACGATTGCCGCAAACCACCTCTCGATCGATCCGACCTGGTTGGTGGCTGCGAACGCAGCGGGTGCTACCGCTACGAAGATGTTGGCTCCGCAAAGTATCACCATCGCGGTGAGCTCGGCTGGGTTAACGAACGCTGACTCCGCCTTAATGAAGGGTACCGCTCCCTGGGCTGCTCTTTACATCGCGATTGTGATGTTGGTGGTGGGTTTAGCAACTTTCTTGATCTAATAACAATAAGACAACAAACTTGGAGATAAAAAATCATGATGCATGTGAACTTTTTCTCGACTTGTATTGGCGATGCGGTGAAGGCGAATGCCGCGCGTAGTTCGGTGCTCTTACTCGAAGAGTTGGGCTGCCGTGTGCACTACCCCCGCAAGCAGACCTGCTGTGGTCAGCCGGCTTTGAACAGTGGCTACATCAAGGAAGCCATGGCGGGGATCAAGAACAACATCGTCGCTTTCGAAGAAAACGACTACCCGATCGTGTCGCCAGCTGGTTCCTGCACGTACGCCATCATGAGCTACGCGCTTCACTTGGTGGACGAACCCGAATGGGCTGAACGCGCGATCAAGTTGGCCGAACGTGTGCATGACTTGACCACCTTCATCGTGAAGGAACTCGGTGTGGTGGACGTGGGTGCCCGTTTGGAAGGTCGTGCGGTCTATCACCCCTCCTGCTCCTTGTCGCGTAAGTTGGGGGTGACGAAAGAACCGATCGAACTCTTGAAGCACGTCAAGGGCTTGGAATTGGTTGAATTCCCCCACATGGACCGTTGCTGCGGTTTCGGTGGTACGTTCGCGACGAAGATGAGCGAAATCTCGGGTGCGTTGGTGACGGAAAAAGTGAGCGACATCATGACGGTGAAACCCGATTACTTGATCGGCGCTGATTCGAGCTGCCTCTTGAATATTGGTGGCCGTTTGGCTCGCGAAGGGCACCCTGTGAAGGTGATGCACATTGCTGAAGTGCTCATGAGCCGCTAATTCCGTCGTTGATCAAGGAGAAATACTATGCAAGATATTCGAGTTCAGTTAAAGAAGGCTAAGGAAGAAAAGCGTTTGGTCGTGAATGTGGCCTCTCCGGACCCGTTCCTGCGCACCAACCCCCTGCCCTTCCACGATCGTGCCCAGAAGCAGATTGACGACGACATTATGCGTCGTGCGGTGGCCAAGGCTCAGAACGTGATCGGTGCGAACCGCGCCAAGATCATGGCCGAATTGGGTGACGTGGACGGCTGGCGTGATCGCGCTGCCCAGATTCGCGACTACGTGTTAGAAAACTTGGACGCCCTTCTCTATCAACTCTCCGAAAAGGTAGAACAAAACGGCGGTCACGTCTACTTTGCCAAGACCAAAGAAGAAGCCACGGACTACATTTTGAAGGTCTGCCGTGAAAAGAACGCCAAGAAGGTCGTGAAGTCCAAATCCATGGTGACCGAAGAAATCGGTATGAACCATGTGTTGATGGATCAGGGCATTGACGTGATCGAAACCGACTTGGGCGAATACATCCTCCAGGTCGCGGGCGACAAACCCTCCCACGTGGTGGTGCCGGCCATTCACCGTGACCGTGTGCAGATCCGCAAAGCCTTGCACGAAAAGTTAGGCTACGAAGGTCCGGAAACGCCGGAAGAAATGACCGCCTTCTTACGTCAGAAGATGCGTCAGGACTTCTTGACGGCCGACGTCGGTGTATCGGGCTGTAACTTCGCTGTGGCGGAAACCGGTACGGTCTGCTTGGTGACGAACGAAGGGAACGCTCGTTTGACGACGACCCTTCCGAAGACCCACATCGCCGTGATGGGGATGGAACGTATTGCGCCGACCTTCAAGGAAGTCGACGTGTTGATCACGATGTTGGCTCGCTCCGCCGTGGGTGCTCGTTTGACGGGTTACAACACCTGGTTGACGGGGCCGCGTGAAGCCGGCAACGTCGACGGTCCGGAAGAATTCCACTTGGTGATTTTGGACAACGGTCGCTCGGAAATCTTGGGTTCGGCCTTTAAGGAAATTCTCCGCTGCATCCGTTGCGGTGCCTGTATGAACACCTGCCCGTGCTACCGTGAAATCGGTGGTCATGGTTATGGTTCGATCTATCCGGGTCCCTTGGGTGCTGTGATCACCCCGCTCTTGGGTGGTTACGAAGAATACAAGGATCTGCCCTATGTCTGCACGCTCTGTACGGCCTGCGACATGGTCTGCCCGGTCGAAATTCCGCTCTCGAAGTTGATCTTGAAGCATCGTAAGAGCGAAGTCGAACAGGGTCTTCGTCCTTCGGGTGAAAAGCTCGCGACCGAACTCTTCGGTTGGGTCAACGGTAAGCCTGGCTTCTGGGATTTGGGCATGAAGGTCGCGGCTAAAGTGGGCGCGATCAACAAGTCCGGTAAGGGCTTCGCTCCGGGCGAATTAGGTAAGTGGTATGTGGCCCGTGACCTCCCGGTCTCGGACGGTCAAGCCTTCCGTAGCTGGTTTGAACAGCACGAAAAGGAAGTGATCGCTAAGGAACGCCAGTAATCCAACCTACTTGAAGCAGGAGAAAAATTATGATCCAAAATCGCGAATCTTTTTTGAAGAACGTTTCCGACGCCTTGGGCCACAGCTTACGTACTCAGCCCGCTCCGGTCCCTACGCCCGTGAATGATTACGCTACGACGAACTTCACGGATTTGGATGCCGTCGGCTTAGAAAGCCTCTTTTTGGAACGCGCTGGCCAGATGTTGGCCAAGGTGAAGACGACGTTGCCGGAAAACCTCGTTTCGACGGTGGTCGAAGTGGCTCGTCAGTATGGCGACAAGGTCGTGTTAACCAACGACCAGCGCTTGCATGACACGGGCATCGTCGCGGGCATCAAGACGGCCTTTAGCGATGTGCACGTTTGGGACTACGAAAAGGGTGGCGACAACATCACGGCTGCCGAAAAGGGTAAGGTCGGTATCGTGTTTGCGGACTACGCTATCGCTGACGTGGGCTTCATGGTGTTGCTCTCGAGCAAAGACAAGGCTCGTAGCGTCTCGCTCTTGCCGGAAAACAGCATCTTCGTGGTGCGTCGCAGCACGATCCTGCCGCGTGTGGCGCAGTTGGCGGAAATCCTCCACCAGCGTGCTCAAGCGGGCGAACGTATGCCTTCGTGCATCAACTTGATCGGTGGCCCCTCCTCGACCGCTGACATCGAGTTGATCAAGGTGGTGGGCGTTCACGGTCCGGTCACGGCAAATTACGTCGTCATCGAAGACTAATCGCTTTGGGTCAGTGCATACCCGCTTGGCCCAAGGTCTCCTCAGGGAAAATCATGGTTTTGCCTTGGATCGAGTTGCACTGACCTTTTCTTATTAGATCATCCAATTCCCAGTCGAGTACATCGGCTGGGAATTTTTTTGGCCACCTCGCCAATCAATCGTTCTTTCGCGTACAGAATTGACGCATTTCAAGCCGTTTTCACGAGAAGTGTGTTGTGAAGCACACTCTCCCCGATTTCCGCACGGCACAATACATTTTGTCTCTTTGAAGGACAAGCAAAGCTCATGAGGTCTCGCTCACTTGTCCTTATCTAACTGGAAGCTTGGAACCAAGGTTAGAAGAGTCTTCAACAGACATTTTTGTTGAGTTTTTCCCCTGAGTAGTTGCTTTAACTCACTCCGCTCCTTGAGGTGGGTTAACGTCTTGATGTCGGTATCCTCGTCATTCGATGCCAAGCGACTACTCCTTAACGCAAGAGTCGTTCAACCATGCGCTCTTGCGTTTTTTTTGTCGATTGCATTTTGCTCAAAGTTGCTTTGCGGACTTGGGGGTGGTCACCCCCTCCTCGGAGGCCTAAGCTCAAGGCTGACACGCAAACCCAAGGGGGTACGCCCCCCTGCCTTTGGGCCCTCGATGGCCTAGGCGGGTGTTGCGCACTACCCCTCTCGTTAACAAGGAGACAATCATGCAACCGACTTTTCCCATTAAAACCTTGACCGTATGCTGTGCGGTGGCACTGGGCACGGTGCTCTTTTCAAGCGCGAGTATAGCGAGCGACGTGAGCGTCTATGGGCGCATCGGTACGGGGATCAAAATCGTGAACAACGCGCATTCCCGCGATACGTACGAAATGGCGTCAGGCCATACCGGCAGTAGCCTCTGGGGCATTAAAGCGACAGAATCGCTCACTAATGACCTCACGGCGAATGTGGTGCTCGAAAGTGGATTTAATTCCGACACGGGCGAAGGCGCCAAGCAACTTTTTTCGCGTCAATCAACCGTGAGTCTAAAGTCACGCACCTGGGGCGAGTTGGCCTTAGGGCGCTCCGGTAAAGTATTGTCCGGCGCCAACGCCTTTACGCGTATTGGTGCCTTCACGCCCTTCTCGGTGGTTTGGGGCGATGCAGGGCTTTTGTTTTACGGCAAAGGCGCACGCATCGACAATGGGATTTTCTATCAGTCGCCCAACTGGAATGGGTTCACGTGGGTAGCAAGTGCCTCACTACAAACCGCGGGCGATGAAGTGGCCCCCTTTAACGAAAACGAACGCTACCTCGGAACCTCGCTTGACTACAAAACCGCGCACTGGGGGGTGCTCGTTGGCGTGGAATCCACGTTTCTTTCGCACGAAGAGCGTCAAGAGGGCGAAGCGAACCCCATTTCGGGTAACCTGATGGGCTACGCGGATGTCGGGGACGTGCGCCTCTTTGCGGCGTATCAACGTGCCCAACACATGGATCGTTTTAGTGCCTTACAGAAAGTCACCGACCTTTCGGGCAAAAAACTCGCTGCGGGCGACGTGAGTGCGCACAATGTCATGGTGGGCGCCAAAGCCCCGTTGGCGGGCGGAACGTTGCGTCTTTCGGCACTCTACTCACGCAACACGAACGAAAAAGCGCTCGCCAAGGATCGTTCCGATCGTGCTGACTATGTGGCCTTCGGCGTGGGCTATGAGTACCCGTTCTCGAAACGGACGTTACTTTACACGTCGCTCGCCCACTTGCATGGCTTAAAAGGCTTAAAGGACGCGAAAAATGCTGATGGGGACCTAAACCGCACGACGTTGGCCTTTGGGCTGGTACATCGCTTCTAAGGAGACTCACGATGAGACAATCGCTGAAAACCACACTGCGGGTAACCCTCTTAACAGCGGGTTTGGCGAGTATGCTGAGCACGGCTTGGGCAGGTCCCTTGGGTAATACCGTGGAACCCATGGTGACCGCGCCGCTTGAGAAAACCCCTCAGGTGACACTACTGATCGGGAACTCATACTCATTTTATAACTGCGGCGTACACACCTATTTGCGCGGGTTTATGAAAGCGAGCAACCCCAAGATTCCGATGAAAACCCGACTCTTGACGATTAGCTCAGGCTCGCTCTCCTTTCACGACGTGCCGTTTTATTTAAAGCCACACGATCAGGACCCGTACGGGGACACGAAGGACGGGGAATTAAAGCATCCGATGTTTGATGTGGTGCTACTGCAAGATCATTCCGCGGCAGCCACCTCTGCCAAACGTATTCCCTTTTTAAAGCGTGACGCAAAGCGCCATGCCGAGACGATTCGGGCGGCGGGATCCACGCCGATCTTAATCATGACGTGGACCAAAGCGGATAAGCGTGAGGAGCTCGGGACGCTGGCCGACAACACGATTGCCGCCGCGAACGATGCGGGCATGCGCGTGGTCCCCGTGGGGCTCGCCTTTGAACGTGCGCGCACCGCTTTACCTGACGTGGTCTTTCAGATGCCCGACAAGTCGCACCCCACGGGGGCGGGTACGTATCTATATGCGGCCACGCTCTACGCAAGCCTCTTTCACCGTTCGCCCGAAGGACTTGACTTCACAGGCGACTGTGAAAAGCCGCTCGAGGCTAGCCTTGCCCAGCGCTTAGAGGCCATTGCCTGGGAAACGGTGAAAACGTTTAACCATTGGTAAAGCGCGTGAGCGCGATCCGCTACGCTCTTCCCTTCCCCGACGCGATTCCCTTCGTGTGAACGCGTCGGGTTTGCGTTTGGTGGCGCACGAGCTTAGTCCGGTAGGATATGGCGCTCACCCACCATCGGCGTAAAGGCCTCATCTCCCGAGAAGTCGCTATCCCAATAGCTTTGAGGGGCCGATGGGCTGGCTCCTCCCTCCCCTGCGGCGTCACTCGTCACCGCGTCGCGTGTGAGCGTAATGAGGGGCAACACAATCCGAGACGCCCCCTTTTCGGGATGCTCTTTGTCGTGCCACCAGACGATATAGTCGATCACGGCGCTCTCGATCCGATAGCCGCGTTCACGCTTTTGTGTTAAGAGTTTCTGGGTCTCGTTGGCGAGATAGCCGATGCGTTGCGAGCGTCCCCCGGTCGTTAACCATAATTCTCGGCCGTTTTCAATCGTGATCGGGTCCCCACTCACGTGTTGCGCAATGAGTTCACTGTAGCGCGCAAAGCTACTCAACACGACGCCACTCAGACCTAGGCCCACCATTTCTTCGGTCGGTTCAGCGTAGCGCGTGGTATCGACGTGGTGGGTGACGCCTCGCGTGGTAATCTGCTTAAAGACGGGGCTATTCGTGTGTACATAGAGGCCCGCTTTCGCGCGGGTCATCGCCACGTAAAGCGTGCGTAGCGTTGGGTCATCCCGCTTAAAAGGATGCGCGAGCACTAAGTAGACGTGATCAAATTCGCGCCCTTTGGCTTTGTGAATCGTGGACACAATCACGCTTTTGCCTTGTGGTGTGTCGCCCGCCTCCACAAAGAGGTCTTCAAATTGGGTTTCCTCGATAAAGTACTCAAAGTCGCTCACATAGGGCATCGCGGGAAAGAGCGTCGCTTCGCAGCGCTTAAAGTAGGCGAGGCACGCCGCATAGCGACTACTGGTGCGAAACCGCTCGGCAAAGGCTGCCAATGCCTCCCCCCACCCCTCGGGGCTCAAACGCGCATTTATCGCCCGTGCAAGCACCGCGTCGCGGAAAAACTGAATTTCGGCGAGGTGTTTGGGCTTAAACCCACTTCCCGATTGGATTAATTGCGCGGGGATCGATTCGTTACGCAGCCGATTACAAAGTCGCAGCGCGTCGTCGTTCGTTTGCGTGAGAATCGCGACCCGCGCTTCGCCTCGACGTTGAGCGATATCGGCGACGATCGCATCGTCAAATTGGGGGGCGGTGTGTTGCGTCACAACGACCTCACCGAGCTCCGGCTTGTGGGCCACGATGGGTTCGGTTTTTAGGCGCTCGGTAATGCGCGTCACGAAGGCGTTCGCGAAGTCGACAATCGCCCGTTCACTACGGTAGTTTTCCGTCATTTCATAGAAGGCCGCCCCCTCTTCGTCACGCAATTGCGCAAAAAAGCGGGCGTCCGACTGACGGAATTCAAAAATGCTCTGATCGTCGTCCCCGACCGCAATCAAGCGGCACGTTGGGTTTTGCGCGCGAATGGCCTTCACGAAGGCAAATTCCTCTGCGCTCATGTCCTGTGCTTCGTCAATGACGATCACTTGTTTGGTGATGCGGTTGGGTTCAATGGCGTTGTGTTCGATCGCCCTCAACACTTTTTCAAAGATGGTGTTCGACTCTTCGAGTCCCCCGATTTTGCCCAACAAATCAAACGCATAGGAGTGGAACGTTTTCATTTCCACAAAGCGGGCCGAGGGGCCAATTAAGGTCGTTAAACGGTCTTGGAACTCCTGAGCGGCAGCGCGTGAAAAGGTGAGCATCAAGAGGTTTTCGTGCTTCACATCTTCGAGCGTTAAAAGGCTCGCCAATTTATGCACCAGGAGTTTTGTTTTGCCACTCCCGGGGCCCGCCGCGACCACAATCGTGCGTGAAGTGTCGTCCGAGAGAATCGCGCGTTGCTTTTCCGAGAGGGTACCGACGATTTTCTCAAAGAGCCCCGTCGTGACGGGCCGATCGAGCGCTTGTTGGGCGCCTTTAAAGTACTTCGCAATGAAGACTTGGTAGTCTTCGTGGAAATAGTCGTGCACAAAGTCGAGCGCTGCGCCCATGTTTTTCACCATTAGGTTCGCGTAGGCCCCGACGATATGAATTTGCTGGATTTTTTGCTTATAGAAGGCGTCCAGAAGCGCATAGTCGGCCGCTTTGTATTTGCTCCGTTTCCCGTGGTTTAAGCGCTCGATTTTCATCCCAAAATAAAGAACCAAAAAGCCCCCTTCGAGCTGAATCATGTCCATTTTCTTGAGGTATAGGAGTGCTTCTTCGACGTCGGCTTGGGTGGCTTCGCCCGCTCCCATCAGTCCTTGATCCGTTTGGGTAAACCCTTCCAGGAGTTTCAATAGCGAAAAGTCGATCCCCGTGACCGCTTCGCCTTTTTCGTTCGTGGGCGCCTCGGCCCACTTCCTAAAGAGCGCTTCAAGCACATACTGCGCCAAGTCATAGCGCTTTTGCATGCGTGCGATGCGTCCGTCGGGCGAAAGCGTGATGCGCAATTCAAAGTGATCTTTGGTGCCGGTCGCGCGACGCGTTAAGTAGCCTTTGAGTTCCAAAAAGGACGTCAGACTCATCCACTCTTTGGGGGTGGTGAGGATGCCACGCTCCTCGGCCGCACTCGTGAATTCTTTCACCTGATAGTGACGCCGCTCCTCGCTCACCATGTCCCAAAAGAGCGTTTCCATTTTCTGGAAGCGTTTCAAGCGCGAGAGTTTTTTCTGCAGCGTATCCTCGGGCTTAAACTCAAAGCGCATGTCGTTGTCGTCAGACAAGACGTGCGCCTGACGCATGAGGCCAATCGTCGAGACAATCGTTTCTTTGGAAAGTGCCAGAATATCGGCCAAATGATCCACGCGGCTTTCGGCTTCGGCCGTGGTTTTGCGCGACCGTGCGGATAAGAGTGAGGATAGGATACGGGCGGCGTGGACTTTGGTTTGCTCGTCAAAGAGGTGCGAGCGCTCGATCAACTCCCGCGCTTCGTTGGCGTTATTGACGGTAATGCTCGTGGCGTAGACGTGCGGAACGTTTTGGCCACGCTTTAAGTAGCCCGCCGTCTCCAAGGCGGCCAGCGCATTTTTTACCCGCGTTTCCTGATCGGGCTGCGAATCAACCCAGCCCGCGTGTCGTGCGATTTCCAAGGCGGAGCATTGAATCGTTGGGCGGTGTCGGGAGAGCTCTTGCACGGCCCGCCAGACTTGTTGAATTTCGTTGAGGCTCAGCTTGGATTGAATCAGCAAGGAAAAATGTTGGTTCAAGTCCTCTTCGTTAAAGAGCACATAGCAGGCCGCCTCTAGTCTCGGGTCGCGACCCGCACGGCCCGACTCCTGAATGTAGTCTTCGAGCGAACTCGAAATCTCGTAGTGCACGACGAGTCCCACGTTACTCTTATCGACCCCCATCCCAAAGGCACTCGTTGCGACCATGATTTGGGCGCGATCGTTAATAAAGTCGCTTTGGTTGTCGACTTTGTCGGGAACGGCCATTTTGCCGTGAAAGCCCGCGGCGTTGTAGCCGTCTTTGCGCAGTTTCTCCACCAATTCATCGACGCGCTTGGTGCGTGAGACATAGACAATCGTGGGCACCGGGTGCGCTTCAATTAAGTCGCGCAATCGCTGATATTTGAGCGTGGGTTCCACGTAGAGCACCGTGTAGTGCAAATTCTCACGTGTCGCTTCGGTCGAGAAGGTTTTCATCTCGATCCCTAAGTGCGCTTTAAAGTACTGACAAATGTCCGTGACGACCTTATGATTGGCGGACGCGGTAAAGCAGGAGACGAGAATCGAGTATCCTAAGCCTTTTAAGTCTTGGTAGCGCTTAATGAAGGGCCCGATATAGAGGTAGTCGACGCGAAAGTCTTGTCCCCAGGCACTAAAGCAGTGGGCTTCATCGATCACAAAGCGCACGACGTTGCGCCCCAATAGGAGTCGCTCGATGAGCCCTGAGCGTAAGAGTTCGGGCGAAATATAGAGAAGCGACGCACCCCCCGTTTCCACAAATTCAATCGCGGCCTTGCGTTCCACGGGACTCAAGAGCCCATTAATCGACACGGCGCGTTGAATGCCACGCGCGGTGAGATTGTCGACCTGGTCCTTCATGAGCGAGAGTAAAGGCGAAATCACCACCGTTAAGCCCTGTACATTTTCCCCTGCCATCAAGGCCGGGAGCTGAAAGGTCAAGGACTTCCCGCCGCCCGTAGGAAAAAGGGCTACTAAGGACTCACCGTTCACGGCCGCTTGCGTCGCTTTTTCTTGGAGCGGTTCGCCCCCATAAGAGCGGAATTCGTCGTAGCCAAAAAACCGTTTGAGCGCGCGATGAATATCCAAGTGTTGGGCACAGTAGGCGCACGCGGGATCGTGGCACGGCGTATTAAGGAGCGCTTCGAGTACGTTACCCACCTCCGGGAACTGATAGTAGATCCACTCGGCCAATACCGGGGTAGTCGTGCTCGTTGCTGGTGCCGTAGGCGACGCACTCCGCTCACTTTCCTGCTGGACTTTTTGCCTGGCGTAAAGGAGTGAGAGCGTATAGGCCAACTCCACAGGATGACTCGCGCTCCAGGCCTCAATCGCTGCGTGCTGACAAAAGGCGGCGGGGAAAAACGTCCGAATCGCGTGGGCCACGTTTGCTAACCCCGCTCCACCGTAGTCCACCAAGCGGAAAAACGCGCCAAACCCGTCAACGTCCGAGAGGAGTTCGTAGTAGATCGCCTTTAATGGGGGTGGCAACGCCTCAAAGGCACTGATCGCCGCTTCTAAGCGATCGCGCGATTTAAGCGCATCGTTGAGCGGATTGTTAAAGCTCTCTTCGTTGAGTTTGTCGTCTTTGCCTAAATGGTGGTGTGCGCGATCCGTCAAGAGGAGCGCTGACCAATAAAGCGTATCGATGGCGTTTTGGGTGAGCTCAGAGAGATCCCTTTGAAGGGCTTGGCGTAAGTGCACCAAGTCGTGCGCGATCAGGTTGTGCCCGACGACAAAGTCCGCCCCGGCAATGGCCGACAGAAAATCCTTGACGGACGGCCCATGGTAGGCGTCTTGGTCTGTCACGAAGGCCCCAAAATCGAGGAGTTTTCCCGTTTTGGGGTCCACTTCAAGGTCAATGTAGGCAAGTGTGGGCGTCATAGGTCACGGCGAAGCACAGTCGAGTAGAGTCGTACCTACCATTATGCCTCAAGGCAGTGCGTCAGAACGAATTTTTGTGGCGTCGGTGTGGGTGCCCCGCGACCGACGCGCACGGTCCTAACACGGCGTTCAATTAGGACGCGTCGAGCCCAAACACGTAACTTGACATCGCTAATGATCCTAAGACGATCTGATGGTTAAAGACCGAGGGCAGTTCGCCTTGGCTTGCCCCTAAGACATAAAGGAGCGGGAAGTAATGATCCGGCGTTGGGATCGCCAGTTCGTGCTTGGGTAGATTCTCGTACGCTTGGAGCGTTCGATCCTGTCGCTTCATAATCGCGTAGTGCGCGGCCGTTAAGAATTCATGGGCCCACGGTGCGCCGTTCGTATCGTCGTAGTCAATGCGTCGCAAATTGTGCACGATGTTGCCCGAGCCCAAAATGAGGACACCCTCTTCGCGCAATGTAGCGAGTTGTTCGCCCAAACGGTAATGTTCTTGGGGCCAGAGAGCCACGTTAAGCGACAATTGCACCGTCGGGATATTGGCGTTCGGGAACATGTGCTTTAACACGGTCCATGTGCCATGATCAATCCCCCAGGCATTATTCACCTGAAGTTTGTCGCCCAAACGAGCTTTGAGTTGCTCGACCAAGGCGGGACTCCCCGCGACCGGGTACTTCACCTCATAGAGTTCGGGCGGAAACCCGTACATATCGTAGATTTGCGTCGGGTGTTCGGTATCGTTGGTGCAGGTGCCCTGCGTGAGCCAATGGGCCGAGATGGCCAAAATGGCCTTGGGTTCGCCGTGGCGTTCGATGAGGAGTTTGCCCATCGAGGCCATCGCTTCGGTGAGGGCATTCTTTTGCAGTGCCAACATGGGGCTACCGTGCCCCACAAACAATGTTGGATAGCGTGCCATTGGAATTTTTCCTTTTACCTTAAAGATCGGCGAGCGTCGTCGCTTCGAAGTCTTCTTTATCGTGATTCCACACGTAGAGTTCACTCGTGGTGAGATCGTAGTAAAGCGCATGAAGGGCTAAGTCCCCTTTTTCGACCTCCTCGCGTACCCAGTCGTAACTCAAGAGGTTGTCGATACTCTGCAATACGGCCCCCTCTTCGCAACGACGCTGTAATTCGGGGGCGGTTTTCCACTGGGGCTTACGGTTGGGGTGATGTTCTTCCTCAACCACGCCTTTGGCTAACTGCACCCAGTTGAAAATATAGGGTTCGTCTTTGACGGCCTCCGGATGAAGCGCCGCATGGATCCCCCCACAGTTGGCGTGCCCCATCACAATGATGTTGTCCACGTCCAAGTGTTTCACGCCGTACTCAACCGCCGCCATCACCGCATCGGGGTGTTGAGCTTCGTCTTGTGCGGGCACCAGCGCCGCAATACTGCGCACCACAAAGAGGTCCCCTGGGCGTACGCCCATCAAAATTGCAGGATCGACGCGCGAGTCACAACACGCAATCACGAGGGTCTTGGGGGCTTGACCGTGAGCGAGCTGGTGGAAAAAGTCGCGTTCTTTAAGGAGAACATCTTCGCGAAAGTTGTGAAAGCGTTCGATGAGATCGTGAAAGCCTGGCATGTCTAAGCCTCCGTGTGAATCGACCTAGTCGGGTTAAATGTGGGGAAACGTGTGGTCAGAAAAAAGCGCACTACTCATCGCGAGCGCCTCCCAGGTGACGCGATGATTAAAGACCGTGGCGGGCTCCGCAACGCTCGCTCCCAAAAGGGTCACGAAGGGCAGGATCAGCGCTTCGTCGGGCATCCCCACGGGGGCGGTCTCGATATCGCGGTATTGAATGACCGCTTCGTCGTTGCGCACCGCCAGGGCTTCAACAAGCTTCGCGCTAAAGTCTTCGATCGCGGGAAGTCCCGTCTCTGACGCGGGGTTCACCAAAGGCGCGTTTTCCCCTAGGGCGCCAAGCCCCAGAAGGAGAACCCCTTCGTCGCGTAAAGCCCGCAAGGCCATGCCCCATTCGTAGTGGGCCCGAAGCCCAACGAGGGGCACGACCGACATCGGCACCAAGGGAATATCCATCGTGGGAAATAGCGCCGAGTACGTGGGCAAAATGGCGGATTCAAGCCCCAGTTCCCCGGTTTTCACCCACGGGAACACGTCAAGCAGTGAGGCCGCCAAGTCGCCCGCGACCGCCCGCTCGTCCATACTGAGCGTGGGATCGTTGAGCAGAGCCCCCGTCGCGTCCGAGGGTGACGTGAGTCCCGCTTGGGCTAAATGCGCTCGCCAGTCCCAGGCCCCGTCGAGCGTGACCGCGTCGGTGCGCCACGTGGACGTGATCGCAAGGATGGCTTTGGGACGCCCCCATTGGCGCACGAGAAACTCCCCCACGCGCGCGAGCGTGCGAGTGAGATCATTCTCCTCAAAGAGCAGTTCGGGGCGCCCAGCGGCACAAAATAAGGCGGGATAGCGATCAGTCATGGGCTCTTCTTTTTTCTGACGTAGAGCTTTTATTATGCGCCAAACGCGAGGCGTTCGCCCCCTACTCTCGACGTAGGCCCAGTAGGTATAAAAAAACTCCGAGTCAAACCGTGTTCAACTCGGAGTGTGAAGAGGGTTCGCGTTTAGCGATTACCGGTCTTTAAATTCCAATTCTTTCCCTTCTTCGTGTTTCTTTTCTTCGCCCATCATCATGATGGCGTTCAAGATGATGGCGCCGAACGTGGCGGTACCGATACCGCCTAACTTAAAGAAGCCTAAATTCAACGTAAAGTCCCCGGCCCCTAAGATGAGGGTCACGGCGGCGACGATCAAATTGCGGTTATTCCCGAAGTCGACCTGATTGACCACCCAGACGCGGGCGCCTGCCACGGCAATCAACCCGAAGACCACGATCGAACAGCCACCCAAGACGGGTTGCGGAATCGTCGCAATCAAGGCACCAAACTTGGGCGAGAAGCCTAAGATGATGGCAAAGACCGCTGCCACCGGGAAGAGCAACGTGGAGTAGACGCGGGTCGCGGCCATCACACCGATGTTTTCCCCGTAGGTCGTCACGCCCGTACCACCGAAGCAGCCCGAGAAGATCGTTGCAATCCCGTCACCCAAGAACGCACGGCCCATGTAGGGGTCGAGGTTGCGGCCCGTCATGGCGGTCACAGCCTTCACGTGGCCTAAGTTTTCACCCACGAGAATGATCACCACCGGCACGATCAACATGATGGCCTGAAGGTCAAAGACCGGGGTCGTCACATGCGGGACCCCGAACCAGCTCGCCTCGGCAATCTTACTAAAGTCAATCGGCTTACCTAAGCCCATGCCGTTAGTGAGGACGGCGTAAATCCCGTAGGCGAGCGCCAAGCCCACCAAAATGAGCAACTTCTGAACGAAGCCACGCGTGTAGACGGCAACCCCGCCCACGCACAAGACCGTGAAGAGCCCCATCCAGGCATCAAAGTCGGTCGAGCCCACGCTCGTGACAGCCACACGGGCCAAATTCAACCCGATCACGGCTACGACCGCACCGGTCACGGCCGGCGGCATCAGTTTTTCAATCCATTTCACGCCCGTCGCCATCACAATGAGGCCCACCAACGCGTAGACGAGACCGCAGACCACGATCCCCCCTAAGGCCACACCGATATTGCCGTTCACGCCACTACCCGAGTAGCCGGTGGCAGCAATCACGACACCGATAAACGCAAACGAACTACCTAAGTAACTCGGAACGCGACCACCGACAACGGCAAAAAAAATGAGTGTCCCAATGCCACTCATTAAAACTGCCATATTGGGATCGAATCCCATCAATAGCGGTGCTAACACGGTTGAACCAAACATGGCCACAACGTGTTGAATACCCATTGCAATGGTTTGACCAACAGGCAAACATTCATCGGGGGCAATCACGTTCCCCTGTTGCTTTAACTTCCAAGACGGAAAGTAACCCATTTTTTCTAAGCTCCAAAATATTGGTTGAGAGTTGCACGTATTCGAGAGGGGGAATACGGTATGGCGTTTTTTGCGCCTAAACCTTTTCATTATATCGATAAGCCCAAAGAAAGTGTTCAAAGGGATTAGCTGGAAAACCCTTAGGTAAAACATCGTAGTTTCAGAGGATCTTCCTTCTACCTCTTATTCGGGTATCTAAAAATCCAAATATGAGTAAATAGTGATACGCCTTAAAACTCCAAATTCACTCAATGAATCAAGAATAGCGAGGAAGTCACGTATTGTTGCAGTTGTGCAACAAATAAATGGTCGACCAATTGTCAATTTGTAAGTGTTTTCCCTTACTTCGAAAAATCTCGGTCGACTCTATGGGTATATTGAAAGCAAGTCTTTGATTTA
>CAJJMF010000028.1 GCA_905192805.1 uncultured Sutterella sp.
GGAAAGCCTATTGACGCCGTCCTTGTCGTTTGATTTGAATGGCAGTACGATCTATGCCACGGGCTCGACGAAACCGTTTGGTACGACCCTTGAGGCACGACTTAACTTCAAAGTTAAAGATTTGGATATTACCCCCTTAACCAAATTGGTTCCGTCACTCAACACGCCCTCACTACAACTTCAAACGGGCAAACTCTCGAGTGACTTAACGTTTGTATTCCGTAACCCAACGGGCGGGAACCCTGGACGGCTCTTTGTCAACGGCACTGCTCAATTGCGTAATATCCAAACGAATCAAACGAACGGTAACCGCACGGACAAACTGCTCAGTATCGGCAATGCCTCGGTCAAAATTAAACAGATTGACTTTATCGAACGCAGTGCCGAAATCGACGCCCTCAGCATTGATCGCGCTTTGCTCAATATTGTTGTCGGTGCCCCAGGGGTGATTAATAATCCTTCGAGTACGACCCCCTCGGCAACCACAGCTTCCAATGCACCCACTGCTTCGAGCACGTGGCGTTGGTCATTGGGCAACTTCGAGGTCACCAATAGTGAGGTGGATATTGTCAACACTGCCTTACGTAAAGAGCCCCAGATTAGCTTAGCAAGCGTAAACGTAGCGGTCTCTGGCTTAAGCTCGGATGCGCAAGCGGACAAAGCCCAGTTGAATGCGAAAGGTCAACTTCTCGGCGGGACGATTACCGCCAAAGGGCTGTTAGCCGGACAAACATTCGATGGGGACATTGATACCAGTATCAAGCAAGTGAACCTCTCACAACTCAATGCCTTCCTCCCAAGCTATGTTCGCGGAAATCTAGCGGGTACGTTCAATGGGGCGCTTAAGCTGACCCTCAAAGGGTCGGATCCGACCCTATCGGGTGTGCTCGACATGGCTGGGCTCACGGTTAAACAAGGTCGAGAGACAACGTTTTCGCTGAAAACGTTAACCACGCAAATCAAAACGTTCGCTCCCAGCCGAAACGAGCTCACACTGGGCGAAGTGAAACTTGCCGAACCCAATCTCTCGCTCACCAAATACCGTTCGGGCTGGAATGTGGAAAGCCTCTTTTCTCCTCTGCTTAAGACAAGTACGACATCTGAAGCTACACCAGTAGTCGGTGCCGGGACAGCCTCGGGTAGTGCTAACGCTCAAAGTACCGATCAAACTTCGGCTTGGAAATGGCTGGTCGAGTCGTTCATTATCGATAATGGCACCCTGCGCTATGCCGACCAAACCACTCGGCCCAACTTTGTGCTAACCCAGAGTGCTATCGCGCTCAAGGCCAATCAACTCTCACTGGATCGAAAGGGCACCTACACCCTTGCAATGAATGTCGCTCAAGGCAAAATTACCAGTGAGGGCGAGTTAGATTTAGCTGCGGAGACCGTCCAAGCTGGCTTGAGCGCTACGAATATCCAACTTCGTGACCTCAACACTCTCATTATGAAGGCCACTGGCGTAGGAACACGCTCGGGGACTCTGAACGCCAAAGGGGACCTACTTTACATCCTTTCGGAACCACCGCATATTGGTTACAAAGGTAATCTCAATGTCACCAATATGACACTCGTGAATAATCGAAATAGCCCCATCGCCTCATGGAACGACGCACGCTTAGAAGGTATGGATTTTGTCCAAAAAGACGGTCAACCCAAAGTGTTGATTGCTAAAGCGACCTTGGATCAACCCAAAACCAAAGAAACGGGAGTGATTCAAGAGGTCGCCAGTTTTGCCTCGCTCATCGCCCGAGCCACTGGGCATGAGCGAACTGCCGAACGCTTGCAAAATGTCGACAACAAGCTCAACGCCCAACTGGTGTTAGAAAATGTCCGTTTTGAAAACGGTCAATTCTCTGCCAAAGGGTTAGACGCCAACTCGGTGGCCGGTAAGGTCCTTGAAAAGCTAGGCGAAAACTTAAAGAAAAAATAGTCCGTCAGAGACGCCTAATAAAAACGCTTCTCGTCGTCATGAACGAGAAGCGTTTTTTCTTTAGTGAAGTCGCTTGAAAAACCGTTCGATCGCCGTACTACTTTGTACCGTGATCAATCCAAGCAACACACAGATCGAGCCGAAGACAAAGGGCACGCCAACGGTTTCCCCTAATAACAAAATCGAGAGTAACACCCCAAAGAGCGGCGTTAAAAAGATAATCACGCCCAAGCGCGCCACTAAATAACGACGCAACATACCGCACCAAATTAAATAACTCACAAACGACACTATGACCGCCTGGAAAATTAAACTCGACCACCCAACTAGGCTAGAGTGGAAGGTATCTTGACCGGTGAGAATCGCAATCGGGAACAGTGTGCAAAACGCAGCCCCCAATTGCCAAAAAAGCATCTGAGTAGGAACAGCGTGGTTCATACTCGAGGTGCGTAAAATGACGGTCGTACAACCCCACGACAGTCCTGCGAGCAAGCCATACAGGTCCCCTAACCACCACAACTCATTGGTTGACGTCTCCGTGTCACCCAACAATGCGGGTAATCCAAACGCAAGGGCAATCCCACTAAACGCTAATAAAAGACCAATCCACTGTACGAGACTGAGCCGTTCTTCAGGGATTCGCAACGCTAGTCCAACTGCAGAAAATAACGGGGAGGTGTAGAGCAAAACCGAGATATGAGAGGCCGACGTATACCGAAGTCCCTCTGCCACGAAGAAAAATTCCCCAGCAAACGTAAGGCCAACCGCTAATCCAGCTTTCCAACTCGCTAAGGGGCTCCACTTTTCGTGCAAGTAAAATTTATTCCACAGAAAAAGCAACACCCCCGACACAAAGGAGCGAATGGCCACCTGCATAATAGGCGATACATCCTCGGCAGCGCCCTTAATGGCCACTTGCTGAAGCCCCCAGATGAAACACAACACAACACAGATCCCTATCGCCTTGGAATCCACTGGCTTTCGTACGCCTTCGATCGCCACGATCGTCCTCCCAAAAGTTACACCGCGAATGCCTGTACTCGTTTCCGTCGGTGAAGCGTGATTGTACTGCATACCTTAGTAACCAAATGAGGCTCAATAGGCTCTTTAGTATGGTGGAGGCATGAGAGGAAAAGAAAATGACCCCAGCAGAATGATCGCTACTGGGGTCATCGTTGTTTGACTAGCGAGTGAGTCGATTAGAAGATCACTGGGTCAAAGGCACCGGCAAAGAGCACGGAAGCACGTAAGCACAAGGCACCAAGGATCGCCGCGATGCCACCTAAGAGCTTCAACGCGCTCGCCCCTTTAAGGTTACCTAAGACCATCGGGACCACAATCCCTAAGGCGACTGCACCGCCCCAGAACATCGCATCACCCAACATATGATGGGCACCTGCCACAGCGCCAGGCGAGCCGGACAAAGCCACCTGTACGAAGGCAAAGAGCACTAAGGCTTCACCCACGTGAACCAAGTTGGCTGTCATCGGTAACCACCCAAGCCCTTCATGGCTGATGCGGTTCGTCGAGGCCAAGATTTCCACCAAGCCAACGGCACATGCCAAGCCCGAGAAGATCCAGAGAATCGGAAGGACAGCGGTCGTCCACAACGGCACACCGACGGCTTGCGTTAACAGAAAGCCCGAGTAGGCCGTCGCGGCCACGCCCAACGCAGCGTTAAACCACAAGGAGTACTTGCAGGTTAATGCCCCGTTATGACCCTGTGAGAGACGGAAGGATTCCCATACCGTTACCACGCAGAGCACTGCCAAGATGCAGATCCCGATAAACATCCAGCTGGCAAAGTTAAACTTCCACTCCAGCAACGAGTTAATCGCAGCGGCTGGCAAGTTGAGCAAACGATGTAAGTGCGAAAGCACAAACAGCGTACCGATAATGGCCGAGGCTGCTGAGATCATGAGGATTAACTTTGAACGAATCCATACATTCAAAACTAAGCTCATCCCAGCCAAACCGATGAACCAGAGGAAAAAGGCAATCGTCCATCCCCACTGCGCAGTGGCGACCTGATTTGTCAACGTTACAAATTCGTATGTCATTTTGCTACCACCACAAAGAAGTTGGGTTTCGTTCCCTTATGCGGCAGAAGTTTTTCGGTGCGCGAATGCGCAATCTTCTGCGAAATCGGACTGAGCGGGTCATTCACATCCCCAAACATACGAGCCTGAGCAGGACAGACTTGGACACAAGCCGGGTTTTGACCAGACTTCACCAATTCTTCACACCCATGCCCCATGCACTTCATCGGTAAACCCGAATCCGGATGCGTCCAGCGGCAGTCGTACGGGCAACTCGCCACACAGTAGCTACACCCAATACAACGACGTGGATCCGTCTTCACCTGCCCCGTTTCTGGATCATGGTAGTTCGCTCCAAACGGGCACGTTGCAATACAAGGAGCCTCTTCGCATTGCTGGCACTGAATTAACAGTTGCACAGGTTGGCGAGCTCGGTCCAGCGTGACTTTACGAATATTCGCTGCAAGCCAATTCCATCCTTCATTGGTGCGTTCCATCATTTCCGGATAATTGGTTTCGGCACAAGCAACGATACAGGCAGAACACCCGATGCACTGTGTGACATCAAAAAGGTGCGCCAGCTTTTTCTGATTTCCTTTCATGGCCATCCCCTTAGACGCGCTTCACACGCACAGAAGTGTTGTTCGACAAACCGCCCACAACGGGTTCTTGGTACCCGGTGCAGAACCAGTGCGAGTTAATCCCTTCACGGACCCATTCGTAACGGCTATCCTTCAACGTCTTCGTACGGACACCGCCCGAGAAGCCGTAGGCAAAGAGCGAACCTTGCGTTACACGATTCGTCAACTTCACTTTGGTCTTACCCTTGACACCATTGTCGATCCCTTCGAGCTCGATCATGTCACCGTTGTTGATCCCTAAACGTGCAGCGTCCACAGGATTCATCCAAACGGAACGATCACCCACAAATTGAGTCGGTCGAGCAAACAAGGCCACCCCTGAGCAGGAGGACGAATCCTTACCACTCACCAAATAGAACTCATTAGAGTTGGGCTTCGGAAGCGTATAGGCCCCCTTGGCGATGAAGTACTGAGGCACTGGGTGGAGTCCCTTTTCCTGGTACTTCGTGGCAACGTAGAAGCTCAAAAGTTCTGGCTTCCCAGTCGGCGTACCGACGGGTTTCTTGTAGGGGTAGACATCGTAGGCTTTGGCCTTCACCAGCGCCCAACCCTGTTCCTTCACATCCTTGGCAACACGGTCACCTTCGCCCGGCTTCTTTTCGTTAAGACCAGCGACCCACTTGTCCCAAGCCTTATCGATCATGCCGTGATACCACTGCTTGAATTCTTCACGGGTCTTGATTTCTTTTTCGTAACCCAGACGTTCAGCAGCACGTTCTGGCCAGGCACGGCGAACGATTTCGCAGAATTGCCAAATTTCTTCACGGGCATCGCAATCCTTGGGCGGATTGATACCGGCATCATTGAACTGCACATAACCGTCGCGAGCCCACTTCACGCCTGCGTATTCATGCCATTCGAGGAAGAACGTGCACGGCAACACATAGTCAGCGTAGTCACACACTTCGTGAGGCAGAATATCCTGCACTACCACCAAATCCAAAGCCTTCAGCGCTTCAGCTAAACGATTGGAGTTAGCTTCGCGATGGAACATGGTCGTCCCAGTAATAAAGGCAGCACGAATCGGATAGGGTTTTCCAGTCTTAATCGCATCGAAGATCGCCGAATAAGTACCCGAACTTTCAGGGAAGAGCACCTTGTCAAGCGGTTTCTTTTCACCGCCTTCGACCTTCCAGCTCTTACCCGTCGGGCTCTTACCTTGTCCTTTGCCAGCGTTAAAGCTCGCACCCGGCATCTTCAGGCCACCACCCTGCGTCACAATGAAACCACCCTTGCGGTCTAATTGCCCCACAAAGCAATTCAAGATGCAAATCAAGGCATACACTTCACTGTCGTTACCGTTGCGGGCGGAATACCAACCGTCGTCCGCAACACCACTCATTTCGAAGAAATCGTGGGTTAACTTCACGATTTCGGCTTCGGGAATCCCCGTTAACTGAGCCGCCTTTTCCGGCGTGTACTTCGCTACTTCCTCGGCAAGGAATTGGAAACTCGTCTTCACATCCAACGGCTTGCCGTCTTTGTCCGTGATACTGCCTGCAAAGTAGATATCGGGCTTGGTCGAAGCATCTTCATCAAAGCCTTCTACTTCACCCTTATCGTTTCGCTTTAAGCCCTGGAAGCGAATTTCACCCGTGGCTTCATCGCGCACGGCATAGTAATCAGCACGACCGTCCGCCTTGAGCATAGCTTCTGTCACGGGCTTCATGTCCGCCACATTGACTAAATACCCGGCATTGGTATGTTTGGCTAAGAAAGCGAAATCTGCCAACTTTTCCTGAATAGCAATGTTTAACATCGCTTCTAAGAGCGCTCCGTCTGTCCCCGGACGGATGCCAATCCACTTGGATCCTGTCAGAGCACCTTCCGGCATACGTGGGTCGACAAAGACCACGCGTGTCCCCTTTTCCGCGCGAGCACGGGAAACGACACTATGGACACCGATCGCACAGTTAAGCGTACGACCAATTAAGAGGAGGAAACGGCAATTTTCGTAGTCGGGTTCAAGTTTACCGGCTCCGTCAAAGCCCTTACCAAACACCCAACGGCGACCGCCGATTGAAGCCGAGTTGCACGTCGAAGAGTGCATGATGAGATTTGGAGTACCAATCCCGGCTTGCAACCAAGACAACTGCCCCTTGAAGTTGTGAGTCGTCATCGAAATCGCTCGTTCACCGTCTTTTTCAACAATCGCCTTCACACGTTGGGCAATTTCCGTCAATGCCTGATCCCAGGAAATTTCTTGGAATTTTCCTTCACCGCGTTCACCTACGCGCTTCATCGGTTTGCGTAAACGAAGCGGGTGATCCCACGTCCACATTGCCCCAGCCCCGCGTGCGCAGCAACCACGCTGCGGGTGACTTGGATTGGGCATAATGCGAACAGTTTCTCGGGACACTTCGGTGCCTTTCTTATGCATAGCTAGTAAGCCACAATAGCCACCACACACATTGCATGCACACGGGTGGGCTTCCCAGCCTTCTTCCTTCATTTTTTCAACTTCGGCCTGAACGCTGGCCCAAGGTGCAGCAGAAAGCACGGTTGCCGCACCAGCGGCAGCGCCGACAGAGCCAAGCATCTGTCGACGTGTGAGCGCAAGACCTGCACTCAACTTGTCTGTGTCTTTCATCATTAAGTCTCCTAGATGTCATTGTTCTGAGACAAAAGGGGTCATAGGTACTCCATCTCAGATGCTGTCAGCATAGAGTAATTAACTTGGTATAACTCCTATGGATAACCATTAGGTCACTACAAAATGCTTTGGTATGGCATTGAAATACTTCGAAAAAACTACACTTCTTGTCGATGCCAAAAGGTAATGCTGAGCACAATCTTTCGGCTTTTTCTTTATTTCATATATGTTTGTCTACAAACCCAACTAAAATAGTCGGGCATTTTTTCGCTAGTCACAAAATGAATAACGTACTCGGCAATACTTTTTAACATAAGTCAAACCGTTCAGAGAAATTAAATATTATTGACGAAATGTTTAATTTTATTAAACAAGTTTTCGCATAAATGACCGACCAAATACATCGAATACTAACTATTTCGTCAGAAAAGGATCTGGAGAACTGCGTTTCTTATAAACCCAATTTATAGATTGATGTTAACGGATTTATTAGTGTGCCTTATCGAACATCAGTGCGACAAGATGGCGTATTTTATCCATTTATTTCCAAGCAAAATTACACTGAGAATATGATGAAAAATATACGACAGCAAGAAAAAATGAACAAACGGAAGTGCACCGTTCAGGCGCCCGAGACTGACATGGGTTGGGTATAGAGAGTCGTGGTAATGAGATAGCCGAGAAGAGGTCAAGGGGCGATCAAACCAAGTTGCGTTTTCAGGGATGGCAGGATGCGTCACAAAACCGAACTCAATGCCCTCTATCAGCTTCCGTTTTGCCATGTTAGGTTGAACCACAGAGGGTTCAGACTAGAACATGGACTCAAACGAGACAAGCTTCTCTTTTACCTCGGTTAACATGCGTTCTATTTCTTCTCGTTTCTTGGCATCTTTTGCACTGTCGAGTGCAACCTCCAAGATGGCTTGCGCACAGAGGAGTCGATCTCTTGCGTCTTTCAATTCACGCATAAGTTCTTTACGCTCCTTAGGCGTTAATGGTCGATCAGTAGGAATATCTGAAAGTTTTTCGAAGGGCATGCGACTCTTTTCCAAAGAATGAACTGGGACAGACTCCCAAAATAACAATCACTTCGGACGACTGATTCAGGCGATGTCGGTTGCCTGCGTTTTCGTTGCAGTGGTACTGCGCCACTCTAACGAGACGACTGGTGCAGAGCCCGATCCCTGAACACGGCGGCGGACTGGAGGCCAAAGCGTGTATCCAAGTCCTAACGGCGTGCGCGCACGCAACTCCACGAACGCGAGCTGGTCGCGTTGTGGCTGGGTTAGATCTGTAAGCTGTTTGTTCGACATCCAGGCCAGCTCGTTCGGGTTAGCGAAAGCTTGCATGGGTCATTGTGGGAAGTTTATGGTCTATTATAAATTCTATCCATGACTCTATTTTCATCTGTTTTTTGCGTCGCATTGTGATAACCACAGGCGGAGCAACGAGAAAAGGATCGGTACGGGCGCTATGCAAGATTTCAAGGAGCTTCACCTAAAGCCAGAGACGCTGGCCAAGTACGGGTTGCCGGACATTCCGTACCCCGTCCCCGCGTCCAATCTGAAGTCGGTCTTGCGCGAGAACGGGGACCTGCCGCTGGCCGTGCTGCTGCACGGTCTGCAGCAGCGTAGCCGGGATGGGGAGGCCGAATGGCAACAGATCGAACCCGCAATGGATCGGCTTGCCGAGCTATTGGCTCCCGACGATGCCCGCGATGCCGTATCAGCCGCAGGTGAGCACTGGTGGCTCGAGGTCGGGCCCGTGGACCTCGGTGGCAAACTGGTCACCATCCAACGTGGCGATGCTCTGATCGCCGCCATCACCGCCCGGGACGACGGACGCTTGCGGGTGGCCGTATTTCGCCCGTTGGACGCCAAGAGCGTGGAATACCTGATCGGGCTTGGGCATGTGCCTCACCCTGAACACGGTGTCTTCATGCGCGAGAACAACTGGGAGTACGCGCTCGACTGCTCAGCCGTCAACCGCAACTACTCCGCTGCCGACCGGGGCGAAGCCTACCTGTCCTATTGGGAGAAAGGTCTAGGCATCAGTTGGGACGGTTCCGATGTGCCCGAGTGGCGCAAGCAACGGGACCTCGTTACCCGACCCGCCGCCCGCGTAGTCGCAGAGCTGAGCAACTACTACACCTTGTCCAGCACTGAGAACGAGGAACCCGTTGCCGATGCGGGCGCGGCGGAAGAGTTCGAGACACTGGCACCACTGCCCTGGAGCAGCAAGCGCCAGCTAAAACGCACGGTCCAGGAGCGGTTTCTGGGCTGCCTGCTAGGTGGTGCAGTCGGAGATGCGCTGGGCGCACCGGTCGAGTTCATGACGCGGACCGAGATTCTGCGTCGCTTCGGCCCCAAGGGCATCACCGAGTACGCACCGGCTTATGGCGGTCTGGGGACGATCACCGACGATACGCAGATGACCTTGTTCACCGCTGAGGGGTTGATCCGAGGCTGGGTGCGCGGCTGCTTCAAAGGCAGCACGACCTATTCCGGCGTTACGGCCCACGCCTACTTGCGCTGGCTGCAAACCCAAGGCGAACATCCGACCTGCGATATCGACTTCGGCACCGATGAGTCTGGCTGGCTGTTTCAGCAGCGTCAGCTGCACAGCCGTCGCGCACCGGGCAACACCTGCCTGGTGGCCCTGCGGGCGATGAATTCCCTCGGGGAGTCTGCCCGTAACGACAGCAAAGGCTGCGGTGGCGTCATGCGGGTTGCGCCGGTCGGTCTGTTCGCTTGGCGCCTGCGTCAGCACGAATCTCCCCAAGATGCCTTCCGGCTGGGTACTAAATTGGCTGCGCTGACCGATGGCGCTTCGCTGCCCGAGGCGCTGGCCGCCGCCAAAAGCCTCCTGCGAACCGAGCCCGGCCACGATGAGACGTTGCGGGCAATAGAGATTGCCGAGGAGTTGGCCGATTCCAGTCTGCCCCATGAAGAAGCCATTGCCCGGCTGGGCCAAGGTTGGATCGCCGAGGAGGCCCTGGCGATCTCCATCTATTGCGCGCTGGTCGCCCGCGATTTCAAGGATGGGGTAATTCTGTCGGTGAACCACGATGGCGACTCCGACTCGACCGGCGCGATCGCTGGCAATCTGCTGGGCGTAATGCACGGCGTCAAGGCGATCCCTGCCGAATGGCTGGGACCCCTGGAGCTGCGCGACGTCATCACCGAATTGGCGCAAGACCTCTACGCGTTCAAGGATTGGGCGATAGGCGAGTACAGCGACAACGAAGAGCTGAACCATCGGATCTGGCGGAAGTACCCGGGGTTCTGAGGGGGAGTTGCCCAAATTGCCGAAGCCGCCGATGTGCTGAAGGTGCGCCCGCAAACCCTGCGCCGCCACCTGTGCGAGTTTGGGCACTACTATCGCATCCGAGTGGTCATGATGCCCAGCGCACGGCTGATATGGCCGGAGCGGGAGGTGCATACGATGGTGTGTGGGGAAGCGGACAGACAGTGATAGCGTCCTACCCGAAACGTTCAAAAATTGGCTACATGGAGGGCAGAAAGTAAAAAAGGCCACCTGTACTGGCGGCCTTTTTCATGAATTCTTTGTGGTGCCGGAGAAGAGACTTGAACTCCCGACCTTCGCATTACGAATGCGCTGCTCTACCAACTGAGCTACACCGGCATCATCACTGGGTTCAACTGACGTCGAACTTAGAGGATGAATTATGCAGAGCAGTACTGTACTTTTCAAGTATAGAAATATTTTTTTACATTTGTTGTCAACCCGTTGCCTTCTCATTTGCCCTGAGCTAACTTTTGAGACGGAGTAACCAGCGGATTATCGGTACAATGGAAGCTCTATTTTTTACCCTGTCACCACACGTGGTTGCCCGATATGTCATCCCCTTTGAGCTCTCTGCAGTTTTCACTCCCATTGCCGGAGTACACAGACCGCTTAGCGGCACAATTGGCTCACACCATTGCTCAGTATCAGAGCGACTGGCAACCGGCAGGGCTTACGCTGGAATTAAACGGTGATCTTGGGGCAGGAAAAACCAGTTTTACCCGAGCCATGCTACGAGCCTGGAATTTCACCGGCCCAGTCAAAAGCCCTACGTTTTCTCTTGTAGAAACATATAGTGTGCTTGGGGTAACCTTTAACCACTTTGACTTTTACCGTTTCGAAACCCCTGAAGAGTTTGATGAAGCCGGTTTCCGTGATCTGTTTGGGCCAGACCAAATTTGTGCTACCGAATGGTCAAGTAAAGCACAACCGTATGTCCCCAATGCCGATGTGCGCATCATGCTCACGGTTGACGGGTTAGGACGCCAAGCCACCCTGCAAGCGCTCACACCGATCGGACACACCCTGCTCAATCAACTAGAGAAATAATTCATGGCAACACGTCGTGACCTTTTAACCGCTTCGGCTGGGACACTCCTACTTTCCCTTAGCCCATGGGATTTAGCCTATGGTGCACGTCTCATTGATGTGCGCATGTGGCCGTCCGATGAATACACTCGTGTCACTATTGAACACGATACGCCGCTCGACTTTAAGTATTTTTTCTTACGTAACTCCACGCCGATTCGCCTCGTTGTGGATATTAAGGGTTTAGCCTTGACCGCTAAACTACGTAAGCAAATCGAAGCCGTGAACGCGGACGACCCCTACATTGCGTCCATCCGTATTGGACAATTTCAGCCCGATACCTTGCGCTTAGTAATGGACTTAAAAACCGATGTGAAACCGGAGGTCTTCCAGCTTAAGCCCTTTGCTAATTACAAGTACCGTCTCGTATTTGACATCTATCCGGCCGTTCCTAAGGATCCGATTGGACGACTCTTAGCGAGCGAACACCGCGGGGAAACGACGGCCAGTGGTCAGAATGAACCCGACCCTCTTGCGGACATTTTGGCTGATCTAACGGAAAAGCAATCGAAGCAAACCGCGGCAGATCAAACACTTGGCGATTCGGGGCCAGATAATACGAATTTACCGGGATTAAATCCTCCTTTGGATGATGAACCCACACCTCCGAGCAAGTCAGCGGGAACCAAACCTAAGAAAAAACCCTCTCGAGGAAGTAAGCGATCCGAAGAGTTGCTCGTTGTGATCGACCCTGGCCACGGGGGAGAGGATCCAGGCGCGATTGGACGCAGCCGTACGCGTGAAAAAGATGTGGTGCTCAAGATCGCTCGCCATTTGAATCAGCTGATTAATGCGGAATCCGGTATGCGCGCCATCATGACCCGCAATTCGGATCACTTTGTGAGTCTTGGTGCCCGGGTACGTATTGCGCAAAAAGCCCGCGCTCATCTCTTGGTGAGCATCCACGCCGATGCCTTCACCACCCCCTCGGCCAAAGGCTCCAGTGTGTTTGCACTCTCAGAACGCGGTGCCACGTCGGCTGCCGCGCGTTGGCTCGCGAAAAGTCAGAACGAATCCGACTTAATCGGTGGGATCAATATTGCCGATGTGAATAAAGAAGTGGCAAGCGTGCTGGTCGATATGACCAGTGATTGGACGATTGACTATAGTCTTGGTCTCGGTAAGCGGGTACTCACCGAAATGGGGCGCATCAACCAATTGCATAAGAATCATGTTGAACAAGCGGGCTTTGCGGTTCTCAAAGGTCAAGGTATCCCATCCATTTTGGTGGAAACCGCCTTTATCTCCAACCCTCAAGAAGAACGTTTTTTAAACAATGCCACGCACCAGCGACGCATTGCTCAAGCGATTTTACGCGGGATACAAAATCAGGTGAACGCGAATCGGAGCATCCTCGCCAGTTAAGCGTCCAAAACGGTTAAGTGGGTTGCGAAATTGGCACAATATCGCGACAAAATCAAAGAGCCTGTGCTTTTTTCTCGCCCCACAACGCTAAACCCTATACAATGCGCATAGCTATGTTTAGCCTCGACTCGGCCCCGAGTACTGAGGCTAAACCATTTAACCTCTTTTTGAATCGGAGTTATTCGTCATGGCACTCGTATCCATGCGTCAGTTACTCGATCACGCCGCAGAAAACGGCTACGGTGTTCCGGCTTTTAACGTTAACAACCTCGAACAGGTTCAGGCCATTATGGCTGCCGCGAGTGAAGTTGGAGCTCCTGTGATCATGCAAGCCTCTGCCGGCGCTCGTCGCTATGCTGGGGAAGCCTTCCTTCGTCATTTAATCTCTGCGGCCGTTGAAGCCTACCCGGATGTTCCGGTCTGTATGCACCAAGACCACGGTCAGAGTCCTGCCGTCTGCCAGAGCGCTATGCGTTCGGGCTTTTCTTCCGTCATGATGGACGGCTCTTTGATGAGCGACGGCAAAACCATTTCGACCTATGAATACAACGTTGACGTGACCCGTCGCGTGGTGGAAATGGCACACTGCATCGGGGTGTCTGTCGAAGGCGAAATCGGCTGCTTAGGTTCGTTGGAAACCATGCGTGGTGACAAGGAAGATGGTCATGGGACCGATGCCACGATGACCCGCGAACAGTTGCTCACCGATCCGGATCAGGCGGCTGAATTTGTGAAAGCCACCCAGTTAGACGCCTTGGCGATTGCCATCGGTACGTCTCATGGTGCTTATAAATTTACCCGTAAACCCTCGGGCGACATTTTGTCCATTCAGCGCGTGAAAGAAATTCATGCCCGCTTACCGAACACCCACTTGGTGATGCACGGTTCATCCTCGGTTCCCCAGGAATACCTGGCCACGATCCGTGAATTCGGTGGTGACATGCGCGAAACCTATGGCGTGCCCGTTGAAGAAATTCAAGAAGCGATCAAGCACGGTGTGCGCAAGGTCAATATCGACACCGACATCCGCTTGGGTATGACGGCTGCGATTCGTCAGTTCTTATTCGAAAACCCCTCGAAGTTCGATCCTCGTGACTACATGAAGGTCGCCCGCAACGCTGCCAAGGAACTCTGCAAGACCCGTTACTTGCAATTTGGTTGCGAAGGCCAGGGAGCTCGTATCAAGCCGATTTCGCTGGATAAGATGGCTCAGCTTTATGCCGATGGCACGTTACGTCAGAACGTGCTCTAATTATGATCTAACCGCATAAGTTGATCATTTCAGCGCCCTTGGTGACGTTCTCCGAGGGCGCTCTTTATTACCCATTGCTTCATGTTCTCACTCATTGGGGAGTTCCTATGGCAGAAAAACCCACCGATGCTCAATCCTTAAAGGGAAAAACGGGATTTCGCCGTCTTATCAATGCCACGCGTTATTCCATGCAGGGCTTTAAGGCCGCTTTCCATAATGAAGCTGCCTTCAGAGAAGAAACACTACTGGCGTGCGTTGCCATTCCTATTGCTGTGCTGTTGCCGGTCACATGGATTGAAACGGCACTGCTTATTTGTGGCATTCTCGGCCTACTGTTAACGGAAATCCTCAACTCAGCCTTAGAAGCGGTAGTTGACCGCATCGGCTCTGAAATTCACCCCTTGAGCGGTCGAGCCAAAGATATGGGTAGTGCGGCCGTCTTTTTAGCCATGGTCATGTGCGCCTTGATTTGGTTGTCGATCGTTGGGCCCCTTTGTCTTGAGTGGTTTTTGGCCTAAACGGCTGATCAACTAAGCGTTATTACTAAAAAAATTATTTTTTTGTCCTGTGCTCCACACGCTGCTCCTAAGAGAGCTTTAGAATAGCTTCATCTTTAAAAACCCCAGTGCACTTCCCTAAAATCTGCACTGCTCTCTTAGGAGACTCCTCATGGCTGGTCTTTCAAAGACTTCCATTACGTCTTTACCTTTGGTGTACACGGGTAAAGTACGTGACAGTTATCAGGTCGGTGATGACAAATTACTCATTGTCGCAACTGACCGCATTTCTGCCTTTGACGTCATTCTCGGCGATCCCATCCCTGGCAAAGGCAAAGTTCTCACGGCCATCACAGACTTTTGGTTTGACAAACTCGATGGCGTCCTCCCCAACCACCTCACCCACATCGATCCGAAAACGGTCGTCGCTCCTGAAGAAATTCCCCAAGTTGAAGGTCGTGCTGTCGTTGCCATGCGACTCAAGCCCATTTTGGTGGAATGTGTCGCCCGTGGCTATTTGATTGGTGGGGGTTGGAAAGACTATCAGGCTACCGGTAAGGTCTGTGGCATCGCCCTTCCGCCGGGCCTCAAGATGGGCGAAAAACTCCCAGAACCCATTTTCACTCCGGCCGCCAAAGCCGAAGTGGGCACCCACGACGAAAACATTTCCTTTGAACGCGTGGTCGAACTTTACGGCGCCGAGATCGCTAACACGATTAAGAATGCCACCCTTGAGTTGTACCGCCGTGCCAGCGAATACGCCGCCACCAAGGGGATCATCATTGCCGACACCAAGTTCGAGTTCGGTATCGATGCCAACGGCCAAGTGCGCTTAATGGACGAAGTACTCACCCCGGATTCCAGTCGTTTCTGGCCGGCAGAGCAGTACACGGTGGGTGTTTCGCCTCCGAGCTTTGACAAACAGTTCATTCGCGACTGGCTGGAAACCCAGCCCTGGAACAAGACGCCTCCTGCTCCTAAGGTACCGCAAGACGTCATCGACAAGACCGCGGACAAATACCGTGAAGCGTTGCGTCGTTTAGCGGATCGAGATATCGAGCCCTAACTCACATGCTGGCAAGAGTGGCTTCACTACGGAGTCACTCTCCGCCCAGACCGGCAAACCGTTTTTGCCGGTCTCTTTTTTCCGTTTTACTGATCAACAGGGTCAACGCACTTGTGTACACCCTTGTGCGTGAGACTCTCATACTTGAGAAGAGATTGGTTATGAGTCAACAACAGCCTGTCGTGGGCATTATTATGGGTAGCAACTCTGACTGGCCCGTCATGAAGCTCGCTGCGGACATGCTTAAACAATTCGATGTGCCCTATGAAGCCAAAGTGGTCAGTGCTCATCGTATGCCTGATGAAATGTTTGAATACGCCGAAACGGCCCGTTCCCGAGGCATTCGAGTGATTATTGCGGGCGCCGGCGGCGCCGCTCATTTACCTGGGATGGTGGCAGCCAAATGCACCCTCCCTGTCTGTGGTGTGCCTATTCCGAGCAAATATTTGCACGGTCAAGACAGTCTTTACTCGATTGTGCAAATGCCAAAAGGCGTTCCCGTGGGTACTTTCGCAATTGGCGAAGCGGGTGCTGCCAATGCTGGACTTTATGCGGTGCAAATTCTGTCCGTAACGGATGCGGATTTATCCGAAAAATTAGCCCAATTCCGTCGTGAACAAAATCAAAAAGCCGCGTCGATGACGCTTGAAGACAACGAATAACACTATGACAACTCAGAAACCCCTTTTACCAGGTACCACCCTAGGCTTAATGGGTGGTGGGCAGCTTGGCCGTATGTTTGCTCAAAGCGCTGCTACGCTTGGTTTCCATGTGTGTGTGCTCGATCCTGCGGAACAATCACCCGCTGGAGAAGTGGCACTCAAGCAATTAACCGGGGCCTACACCGATCCCGAACAGCTTCTCGCGATGAAGGAGCTCGCGCCAGCGGTCACCACCGAGTTTGAAAATGTGCCCGCTAAGTCCCTGCAATTCTTCGAAGAAGCAGGCTTAACCGTAGCTCCCCCTTCAAGTGCTCTCGCGGTTACGCAGGATCGCAACCTCGAAAAAGCCTTTGCTCAAAAAGCCGGCGCACAAGTAGCCCCGCATCACGCGATCTTGTCCGAAGCCGACATCGATGCGGTCGATGAGTTCCTCTTCCCTGGGATCTTAAAAACCGCGCGTCTTGGCTACGACGGCAAAGGTCAGGCGACGGTGACGAACCGTGAGGAGTTACGTACGGCCTTCCATAAATTTGGCTCGGTCGATGCCATTCTGGAAAAGCGTGTTGACTTAGCCCTAGAAGTCTCCGTCATTGTGGCACGCAATCGCCAAGGGGAAATCGCGACGTTCCCCGTCTCCGAAAACAAACATCGCAATGGTATTTTGGCAGTCTCCATTTTGCCCGCTCGTGTCGACGAAAATATCGCTCGACTCGCTCGCCAGCAGGCCGCCTTGATTGCCAGCGAACTCCATTACGTGGGTGTACTCTGCGTGGAGTTTTTTGTACTCAAGGATGGCACGCTTTTAGTCAATGAAATGGCGCCGCGTCCTCACAACTCAGGTCATGCCACCATTGACGCCTGTGTGACTAGCCAGTACGAACAACAAGTACGCACCATGACCGGTCTCCCTTTAGGGGATACCACCCAACATAGCCCCGCCGTCATGCTCAATATTCTCGGTGACGAATGGTTTGACGAAACCAAAACGTTCCGTGAACCGGCTTGGGATAAGGTCCTCGCAATTCCTGGGGCCAAGCTCCATCTCTATGGCAAAGCCGAAGCACGACTTGCTCGTAAGATGGGGCATGTTACGGTCGTGGCGAAAACACTTGCAGACGCACTCGCCAAAGCTCGCCAAGTGGCTGCTATTTTGAAACTCCCCGAATCGTTCTAATCACATTTCGTTGTGTTTCTTTCGAGCCTCATAACCCCATGAGGCTCGTTGCGTTTTAAAATAAAACGTTTTTCATTTCTTTATCCTTGATGGGCTGAGAAGGAAACCCTCTCAGCGTCACCCTTTTGCGAGTTCTAAAGCACTATGTCTGAGGTCACACTCAATCCAGAAGAATTCCATACGATTGATCAAGCGATCACAGTTCTTAATGAAGGGGGCTTAGTGGCTATCCCTACCGAAACTGTCTATGGTCTCGCTGCCGATGCGGACAACGAAGCTGCGGTTATGTCGATTTATCGTGCGAAAGGCCGACCCTCGGATCATCCCCTGATTGTGCATGTGGATAGTGCCGATGCTTTACCGTATTGGGCCGATGATATTCCGCCTGAAGCATGGCTTCTCGTCAAACGCTATTGGCCAGGCCCCTTAACCATTGTGTTGAAGAAAAAACCACGTTGCGGTCTTTGGGTTACTGGAGGACAAGACACGGTGGCACTGCGTTGCCCTGCCCACCCTCTGACCCACGAACTGCTTAAACGATTTGCTGGGCCGACTCATAAGGGACTAACCGCTCCGTCTGCCAATACCTTTGGTCGTATCAGCCCCTCCACCGCGGCTCACGTTGAGGAAGATTTAGGCCTTAAACCGACAGGCAAACTGGATCTGATTGTGGACGGAGGCC
>CAJJMF010000029.1 GCA_905192805.1 uncultured Sutterella sp.
AATCATCCAGATCGCATTCTATATCATCAATCTGAATCGAAGATTTAAGAAAGGTATTTATTTTTTTAGATGAAGCTCTTTTTACTTCTTTACCTTGAAAAATATATGCATCACCACTATTTGGATCTTCTATGAGACATTTTCTGTGCGTCATGCTCATTTTGTATGTCCATACCGTTGGCAATCTATACAACACATTTTTATCCATTAATTCCGGTATTTGTTTTTGGATTCCTTCATATACGGCAATTGCCATTTCATCAACATTAAACTCTAAACCTGATTTTGTTATTCCATAAAACACAACCCATTGATGATTATCTACTTGTTCAACAATAAGCTTAAGAACGTCACCTTTAAATTGTTTTATTTGTTCGCCATCAAAGTAATCATTATTTTTATTATTCAGATATATTAATTTATCATCATAAATTATAGATAATAAAATAATTTTATTATCTAAATTTCTTCTGTAAATAGTTTCATGATTCTCGAAATCAACATCTACATTGCACTTCAGCTCAATCGATTTTTGAAAAATAGGTAAGGTACGCCACTGATTAATTTGGCTTTCACTAATCTCTTGCCGTTCCATAGGAGTCCTCTATACTTAAAACAGTTATAACAAGTGTTCACTCAAATATATCAATACATATTTAATAGTCAATAGGTGTTATCCTTTATAGAGTCTCTTATCATTGATCGACAAATAAAAAAGGCACCAACTTTTTTAAAGTCAGTGCCCTTGTCATCTGGCATCTTGAAGGTAGTGAATACCCCCTCAAGTGCTCAACGAATTAGTATTCGAGCAAAGCGGGAAGCGTCTTCGCTTCAGCCACAAACTTCTGAATTTCCTTCAAAGCGGGAACGCGGTTCACCAAGTTGTACTGCGCGTTCACTTCTTCGATCTTCTTGTGGAGATTTTCTGGAACGCGATGAGCGAGTTCCTTAACCGTGTCCACACCCGCCTTTTCCAAGAGTTCAGCAAACTGAGGGCCGACACCCTTGATGCGATAGAGGTCGCAGTGGTTCGCCCACTTCAAAATGAGCTTTTCAGAAATATCGCATTTCTGAGCCAACGCTTTACGTTGGGCAGGCTTGAGGCAGGCCTGCAATAAATCGGCGTCCGTCTTGATGCCGGCCGCATTCAATTTCTGAGCGTAGCCTTCACCAACGCCTTCGATAGCAACAACTTTATAACTCATGCTTGAAATTCCTTAAAAAAGATGAATACAAAAGCCAAGTAAACCAAGATCGTCTTCTCTGTCCTGAAACACTCTGGAGAGAGGCGTTTCGGGTGAAAACAATTTCCTTAGATCATAATCTGAGTATAACAACGTCATACTCTCTTGTTAATGCCTACATTAGGACTAGATAGAAAGATTTCATTTCTGCTGTTTTCTTTGTATTCAATGCGTTTTAATGCTAATTGAGTGTAATACCACTTTCAAACTAAGGGTAAATACTTGGTATAGCGGTGCGTCACGGTTAAAATATGGGCATTTGCTAACTTTGCACTGATTCGATCGATACCACTATGACGCCACCCTCCTCTTTGATTGGCTCTCTTTTTTCCGATGACCTCTTTCGCACCAAAGCCGGAGAGCACCGTACGCTCACGCTCAAAAGCCCTGCGCCCGATGCGCTCGGTGTGTTGCAAATGGCTTACCAAACGCGCGAAAAAGGGGAGAAGTTACTCGTTATCTGTGCTGACTCGATTGATGTCATTCGACTCTCTCAAGAAATCCCGTGGTTTGATCCGACGGTTAAAGTCGTGACGCTACCCGACTGGGAAACGCTCCCCTACGATGTGCTCTCACCACAGGAAACCATCATCTCAGAGCGCTTAGAGACACTCTATCGGTTAACGGCCTCCCAAGGAGAATCGGTTGACATTGTGATTTGCTCGGCACTCACCGCCGCGCAACGCTTAGCACCCGTTGAATTTGTGGTGGGCAATACGTTCTTTTTCTCCGTGGGGGAACGGCTCAAAATTGACGAATTGCGTGAAGACTTGGTGCGTGCGGGGTACGCCAATGTGCAACAGGTCTTAGCCGCAGGGGAATTTTCGGTCCGTGGGGGACTCATTGACGTCTTCCCGATGGGTTCCGATAAACCCTTCCGTATTGACCTTTTTGACGATGAAATTGACTCCATCCGTTGGTTTGACATTGAAACCCAACGTTCGATGGAAGCTGTTGAACGCATTCGTTTACTCCCTGGCCACGAATTCCCAGTGACGGAAAATGCACTCGTGGACTTTAAGCAACGCTGGCGTGCCCGCTTTGCCGGCGACCCATTGAAGTCGCTCATTTATAGTGACATCCATAATGGGGTGCTCCCAGCGGGGATTGATTACTATTTACCGCTCTTTTTTGAATCGACGGCGACTCTGGCGGACTATTTACGCGAGGGTACGAAAGTCGTTACGTTTGGGGACGTACAAGGGGCGCTCACCGCGTTTATGAAGGATACGCAGTCACGCTACACGATGCTCGTGGGCGACAAGGCGCGTCCGCCACTGCCACCCACCGACCTGTGGCTCGATGCCGAAGGCTTCTTTGTGAGTTTGGCTAAATTTGCCCGTTTCTCCTTTAAGGTGGACCCCGAAGAAGCCCTTCAGAGCCGTAACACCTTAAAAGCGGTCACGGTCGATCGTAAGAGTCAAAATCCGCTCGCCAAACTCTTGGTCTTTACCGATACGGCGAAATTTGCCAAAAAGCGCACGTTGATTGTGGCAAGCAGCATGGGCCGTATGACAACCATGGGGGAACTCTTCCGCTCCAATGGCTTAACGTACCGCGACTACGCCACCTGGGAAGACTTTTTACTTGATGATGCCCCCGTGGGGCTCGTGGTGGGTCCCCTCTTTCAAGGGGCCGAATTAACCCATCCCAAGGTAGCGATTCTCACCGAAAGTGAGCTCTATTCCTCGAGCCCACGACGCGCTCGTGTACGCGCACAACGCCTCAACGCGAATAACCTCGAAATGCTCGTGCGCGACGTCTCGGAATTGAAAGTGGGCGACCCGGTCGTTCATTTGGAGCACGGGATTGGTCGCTACCGTGGGTTGGAATTTATCGATACTCCCGACGGGCAGGCGGAATTTTTAGTGATTGACTACAAAAATGACGCCCGACTCTTCGTGCCGATTGCGAACTTACACCTCATTTCGCGCTACTCGGGTAGCGACGTGGAAAACGCCCCCTTACACACGCTGGGACGTGGGGACTGGGAAAAAGCCCGCCGTAAAGCCAGCGAGCAAGTACGCGACACGGCGGCCGAACTCTTACACCTTTACGCGCTACGTGAAGCCCGTCAAGGCTTCCAATTTAAGATTGATCCGGCCGAATACGATGCGTTCCGTGAAGGCTTTGCCTTTGAGGAAACGCCCGATCAATCGAGCGCCATTAATGCCGTCATTAACGACATGACGAGTGGCAAACCCATGGACCGATTGGTCTGCGGGGACGTGGGTTTTGGGAAAACCGAAGTCGCGTTGCGCGCCGCGTTTGTCGCGGTCACCTCGGGAAAACAAGTCGCGATTTTGTGCCCCACGACACTGCTGGCTGAGCAGCACGCGCAAACCTTTAAAGATCGCTTTAGCGCCTGGCCCGTTAAAGTCGCTGAACTCTCGCGCTTTAACACGACTAAAGAAACGACCCGAACGATTGAGGGCATCGCCGAAGGCACGGTCGACATTGTGATCGGGACGCATAAACTCCTAACGGACAAAGTGCACTTCGCGAATTTAGGGCTCGTCGTCATTGATGAAGAGCACCGCTTTGGTGTGCGTCAAAAAGAAGTACTGAAAAAATTGCGTGCCGAGGTGGACGTGTTAACGCTCACGGCAACGCCGATTCCGCGCACCCTCTCGATGAGTCTAGAAGGAATTCGTGACTTCTCCGTGATTGCCACGGCCCCCGAACGACGCTTGGCGGTGAAAACCTTCGTGCAGTCCGAATCGGACGGCATCATGCGTGAAGCCATTATTCGTGAGTTAAAGCGTGGCGGGCAGGTCTACTTCTTACATAACGAAGTCGAAACCATCGAAAACCGCCGTGAAGCGCTCGAAAAACTCATCCCCGAAGCCCGTATTGCCGTGGCACACGGTCAGATGAGTGAACGCGAACTGGAGCACGTCATGCGTGACTTCTACCAGCAGCGCTTTAACCTCTTACTCTGTACGACGATTATTGAAACCGGGATTGACGTGCCGACCGCCAACACGATCATCATCGAGCGTGCGGACAAATTGGGGCTCGCCCAGTTACACCAATTGCGTGGTCGTGTGGGCCGAAGCCACCACCAAGCGTACGCTTACCTCTTGGTACCGCCTTCGGGTGCCACCACGAAGCAAGCCCAAAAACGCTTGGAAGCGATTCAGTCCTTAGAAGAACTCGGTAGTGGCTTTTATTTGGCCATGCATGACTTGGAAATCCGTGGCGCGGGGGCCGTTCTGGGTGAAGCCCAATCGGGCGAAATTACCGAAGTCGGGTTTGACCTTTATAACCGCATGTTGATGAATGCGGTGCGTGCGTTAAAGCGTGGGGAAACGCCCGACTTTGAAAGTCCCTTAGTGGCCACGACCGAAATCAATCTGCATGCACCTGCACTGTTACCGCAGGACTACATTGCGGACGTGTCGCAACGCCTAGGGTTTTATAAGGAACTCTCAAGTGCCTCAACACTCGACGAGCTCACGCACGTCACCGAAGCCCTCGCCGATCGGTATGGGAAGTTACCCAGTGCGGCCGAGCGACTCATTCAGACGCATAAGTTGCGCCTGAAATGCGAGGCCGTGGGGATTCGTAAGATTGATAGTGCCGAAAGTGCGACCGTCATTACCTTTACGGCAAAACCCAACTTGGAGCCGATGCAATTGATTCGCTTCTTGCAGAGTCGTCGTGATGCAAAGATGATGGGGCCCGAAAAATTACGTATTACGGCCGCGGCCGACACCCCCGATAAGCGCTTAGCACTCATTCAAAACGTGATTGCCGAGTTGCAAAAGCCGCTCTAAACAGGGCCCAAAAAAACGAGCGTCCACCGCCAACGGGAACGCTCGTTTTTTTCTGGCAATGGGTTTGCCATTAATTGGGTTTAAAGCCTTTTAAGGCCGCCGCAAACGGGTTGGGACGGGCGAGCTCTTCCTCTTCGGTCTCTTCGTAGTCGAACTCACAATCCTCGTGGGTCGCCACAGCGGGGAGCGTCAGGAGGGTTTCTTCTTGGACCCAATCGTTCACACTAAAGTTTTTGCTCCCGACGATCACGTCTTCGGACTCTTCGTCCTCATCGATCGGCATCGCGTCGGCCTCCGCCTCGGACTTCACTAAGAGAAAACGCACTTCGTTTTCAAAGGGCACCGACACGGGGTGGTTGCACCGGGCGCACGTCAACTGTGCCTCCCCTTCAATGCGAAGCACTACCGCGGGGTACTCACGAATTTTTCCTAATCCCGTGGCGACATAGGTGACGCCCCCATTCGTTAACCCCAAGACGCTCGAAGCCAATTCGGGCATATCCTCGAGGCTCACTACGCCTTCGAGGGTCCCTTTACTACGCGCTAATTCAAATAAATCCACCGTCAACACTGCCATAGCGACTATCCTTCAATCTTGCTATAGTTCACTCAACGCATTTTTTGCTTAGTGAGCGTTGTGAACGAGTCCATCTCGTTCCTTGAATTGTCTTAAGTCTACCTGTTTTTGAGAGCGAATTTATCCATGCCTTCGTTAATCCTTGCTTCGAGCTCACGTTATCGTCGTGAATTATTGGATCGTCTTCAGGTCCCCTATACCTGTGAAAGTCCCGATGTGGATGAGTCGGACTTGCCGGGCGAAACGCCCAAAGCCGCCGCCCTGCGTCTTGCGGAACTCAAAGCTCGCACCGTGGCCCAAAAGCATCCGGGCGCCGTGGTGATTGGTTCTGACCAAGTGGCGGACTTAATGGGGGTGCGCCTTGGGAAACCCCATACGCGTGAACGCGCCATCGAACAGTTGCTCGCCATGCAAGGCAACACCGTGGTCTTTACGACCGCCCTGTGTGTGATTGATGCGAACGGTCAAGCGCATACGATCGAATCCAACACGACGGTGAAGTTACGCACCCTCTCGCGTGAAACGATTGAAGCCTATGTGGACCGTGAAGAACCCTACGATTGCGCTGGGTCTGCCAAGATCGAACGCTTAGGGATTGCGCTCATGGAAAGCGTCACCTCGGACGATCCCACCTCGTTAATTGGTTTACCGTTGATGAAACTCACCACCCTCTTGGCCAAAGCCGGCCTGGAAGTTCTTCCCAACATTCGTTAAGGCATAAACGCGAAAAAGGAGTGAACGGATATGACGATGGGCACGCTTTACTTATTGCCGACGGTAATTGCTGAGACCCCCTTGGCTGACACGCTTCCCACCGGGGTCTTAGAGCGTGCTCGTCGTATTCAGCGCTTTTATGTCGAAGCCGCCAAAACCGCTCGGCACTACTTAAAAGCGATCGGACATCCGACTCCCATTGCGGAACTCACGATTGAAGAAATTGGGCACGATCCCGATCCGACCTTACTGGATGCGTGGCTCGCTCCGCTCTTAAAGGGCGAAGACGCGGCCATCGTGAGCGAATCGGGGTGTCCTGGGATTGCGGACCCGGGCGCACAGCTCGTGCAACGCGCCCATGAATTAGGGATTCGCGTTGTACCCTGGGTCGGTCCCTCGTCGATTCTGCTTACCTTGATGGCGAGCGGGCTCGATGGGCAACGATTCCGCTTTGTGGGCTACTTACCGATCCAAGACGATGAACGCTTAGAAGCGCTTCGCCACTTGGAAAGTCAAAGTGCCCAGAGTGAAACGCAAGTCTTTATCGAAACGCCCTATCGCAATCAGCCACTCTTTGGCTTTATGCTCGAGCACCTCAGTCCCGACACACGACTCTGTGTCGCAGCCGACATTACGGGGCCCAACGAATCCATTCGTACGATGCGCATCGATCGGTGGCGCTCGTGGGTGGCGGCGAACCCTGACTTTGCGTTAGCCAAAGTGCCGACCGTGTTTGCCCTCTTAGCGGCGCCACGCGGTCGCGCCCCACGCTATGCGCCTCGGGATGCCCTAGCAAAAGGCGAAAAGCGAACGGGTGACAAACGCCCATCAAACGCTCCCCATACCAAACGGGCGCCTCATCGCACGAAAGGTCCGTCCACAAAAGGCACTCGTCGCTCATAGGACCACGGTGCGGGTCGGTTAGAATAGTTGTTCATCCTTTGATGTGACAACGACCGTGAAGTACACCGCCCTCCTTTCCCTCACGTTGGCACTTGTTTGTGCCATGCCTAGCGTTGCGGCTCCCCGCAACGTTGTGGTCGTTGGGGTTGTGGAAACGACGGAACCCGACTTCTATGAGTCGACCATTGCCCCCACCGTGAGTGCCATTGAAAAGGCGCTCCCCGAATATTCGGTTCGCCTCGAGCGACTCTCAACGCTCACGCTCTTACAAGACATCGATCTCTACAAACCCGATTTACTCGTCGCGCCCGTTTCGGATACGGTCACCCTCATGGATCAACGCGCTGGGGTGCACCCAGTGGCCACTCGTAAGACGATCCTAGCGCGTGACCCCAACCGTTCCGTAGGAGGCACTGTCATCGTAAGAGCGGATCGTAGCGACCTTACCCGTTTTGAGGATTTGGCACAAACACGCCTCGTAGCGACCCTGCCCAACGCCATTGATGGGTGGTTAGCGCTCTGCTATGCGTTTCTCAAAACTCCCACCGAGATGAGGCGTTACTTCCAAGACGTGGACTTTATTGGCTACGGGTTTCCGACCGTGATTTCGGGGGTACTCTCGGGGGCCTATGACGCGGGCGTCATTCCCGCCTGCCTCTTAGAGCGTGTGGAAGAAGATGGGTTGGTTGCCAAAGGGGCGTTGAAAGTGCTCAATCGTCAGGCCGACGCGTCGCTCGCCTGTCAACATTCGACGGCACTCTTTCCCGACTTAGTGGCGAGCACGTTACCAGGCACCGACCCTCAGCTCACCAAAACCTTAACGCTCGCCCTCTTGAGTACAACAACCACCCAAGCCGGTTACTCCTGGCAAGTGAGTAGTGACTTTCACGCCGTGCGCACCCTTCAAGAAACCCTTCACCTCGGGGTATGGAGCTATTTGGATGATCGCTCCTTTGCCACGCTCTGGAATCGGTATTCGGACTATGTGCTCGGGGTGCTTGCGTTGCTCGTGTTTTTACTCGTAAACGAATGGCGACTCCGCCGCCTCGTGAAAAAACGTACCGAAGAACTCGCGGTGAGCTTTGCCGAACGTGATCAATCGCGCCAAGCCGAACAACAAGCCAAGGCGAAACTCGAACAACTCGAGCATATGAGCGCCTTAAGCCAACTCTGCGCCATGATTGCTCACGAATTAAAGCAACCCGTCACGTCGGTCATTAACTACACGGCCATCTTGCAGATGAAACTCCAGGGGGTGGCGTCTCCCACACATGCCTCGGACGAGACCGTTCAGAAAGCCATTCAAGGCACCGAACGCGAGGCCAAACGCATTGCGCGCATTGTCGATCGCGTGCGATCGTATGCCAAACGGGACCGTTCTGAGCATGAGACCGTGAATCTCTTCGCGGCCCTACGCACGGCCCTGAAGGAGGTGGAGCGCTACCGCGTCGGTCAACTCAATGTGGCGCCCGAAGTGCTTCACGCGGATCGATTCGTCTTGGGCAATGCCCTTGAACTGGAACTCCTCTTTATCAACATTCTCAAGAACGCGTTTGAAGCCCTAGCACACGCCAACAACACCGTGCACCATCCGACCGTTACCGTACTCTTTGACGAAACGGCCGACACGCTACGCCTCAGTATTCGCGACAATGGCCCTGCCGTGAGTGACGCCACCTTTGCCAAACTCAAAGAAGTGAGTGAAAGCATAAAACCCGATGGCCTCGGCTTGGGGCTTGCCATCGTGCGCAATATTGCTGATGAACACGGGGCAGTCCTTCACATTGAACGCTTGAGCCCCTGTGGTATTGAAGTCACTCTGGCGTTTCCTCGCGCCGAAGACCCTCGTGCCACGCAACCGGATTTAGGAGACCCTCCACTATGACCAAAAAACCGATTGTGCAAATTATTGACGATGACCTAGAACTCGTGGAGTCGTTTCGACTGCTCTTAGAGACCATGGGCTGGGAGGTGGCTACCTATCCGGATGGGCCGACCTTTTTAGCCACTGGGGATCGCACGGGCCCTGGCTGCATCGTCTTGGATATGCGGATGCCCGGGATGACCGGGCTAGAAGTCCAAGAGATTTTGACCAAGGAAGGCTGTACGCTTCCGATTATTTTTCTCTCGGCCCACGGTAGCATTTCGCTCGCGGTACAAACCGTACGCCACGGTGCGATCGACTTTTTAGAAAAACCGGTCGATCCCATGGCCTTTGTACAAAAAGTTTCGCAGGCGATTTCAGAATCCGTCGCCAAAACCATGGAAGCTGCGCAAGCCGACAACTTCCGCAGCAAATTTGCCCGCCTCACCCCGCGTGAGCGCGATGTGATTGAAGCCGTATTGCGCGGGGCACAAAATAAAGTCGCGGCACGCGAACTGGGCTTAGAAGTGAGCACCATCAAAATGCACCGCGCGAACGCCTTTGCCAAACTTGGGGTGCATTCGCAGGGCGAACTCATCAAGTTAGCCTACGAAAACGGAGTAATCGATGCGCAGAAGAACGCTTCTTAGTGCGGGACTTCTTTGGGGGCTCCCTTTCGGAGTGCTCGCGGAGAGCCCGACCGACTGGGATGTCATCGTGGTGGGCTCTGGAACAGCCGGACTCTGCGCCGGGATTGCCGCTCGTGAGGCAGGTGCCCGTCGCGTCCTCATTATCGAAAAACTGCCCATGGTGGGCGGTCACGGCATCGTGTCCTCAGGCTCCGTGGCCCTTGCGATGCGACGTCCCGAGACAGACAATCCCCGCCGTGACCTAGACGCGATGATGGACGAAATGCGTAACGTGGGAGGCGACGCTGCCGACCCCGAATTGATCCGCACCTTAGTCGAAGACAGTGAGTCGGCCGTCAAATGGCTCGAAACCCTCGGCGTTCGATGGAACCGTCACTTTTTCCGTGCCGTGAGTTCGCTCACGCCACGCAATATTTCAACGGGGTCTGCTCAAGCCGGTTATGACTACGTTCAGGCGCTCGTGCGACGCGCTAAAGCGCTCGGTATTGTCTTTCGACTCAATACCCGTGCGGTACAGATTGCCGAGGAAAAAGGCCGGATCACGGGGCTCTATGTCCACACGATGGACACGCCTGAGAAAACCCGTGCGATGCCGGAAACACTCCCCGAAGGTCCCACGGGTGAATTCGTGAGCACCCGTGCGTTAATTCTCGCCACGGGTGGCTTTAGTGCCAATCCCCGTATGCGACAACAATGGGACCCGAGCATTCCCGAGGACCTTCCCACCACTGCCAACCCCAGAAAAGTCTTGCTCGACGGGGCCACGGGCGACGGGCTCGTGTTAGCTCAACGCGTGGGAGCAACCCTTATCGGCATGCCCTATATTCAGGTGATTCCCTTCTCTGGCGGTCGATTGCTCGACTACGTGGGCGGCGAAATTTGGATTGATGACGTCGGCCAACGCTTCATCGATGAAGGTATGCCTTTTCAGCAACTCCGAGAACGACTCACCCAAGGGCAACGCCGTGGATTCTGGGCCATTTCGGATAGCCAAACCCGTAAAGGGGCCTCGTTGAGTACCAAACTGATGGAAGGCACCGTGAAAAAAGCCCAAACCCTCGAGGAATTAGCCAACGGGATTCGTATCCCCGTGGCCACGCTCAGAGCGACCCTCAATCGATGGAACCACTCTGTGGTCCAAGGCTATGACGAGCAATTTCAGCACCCTTTGAACGGTACCAGCATCGAAGTACCTCCATTTTTCTATGGCCGTGAAACCTGGTCCGTACACTTTACGTGTGGCGGGCTACGTATCAATCGCGAAGCCGCCGTCCTCAGGGCCGATGGAGCTCCTATCCCTGGACTCTTTGCTGCCGGCGAAGTCACAGGAGGCATCCACGGCAAAGACCGCCTGGGTGGAAATGCCATGACGGATACCTTTGTCTTTGGTCGTCGCGCAGGACGCTTTGCCGCCCAGTATGCCCAAAAAGCCTTCTAAAATCTTTTTCGTGTAAGTCAATTCGGGTTTCCCCTTCCTCCCTCGACTACGGGTATCGGGAGGTATTGCACGCTGACTGCGTTTCTTAACATGTCTTAAGACAGAGCGAAGACCTCGACACCTACCGTGACCTTAGGCTCGATTCGCTCTTTCTTACGACTAGGAGAAACCGTATGGACCGCCGACAATTCTTAGGTGCACTCGCAGGTAGCTGCACGTTAGGCGCATTAAGCGCTCGGGCTGAAGCGAAAGTGCAACCCCTCACCCTCAAAGAACGTCATTTCGAACCGCTTACCCTACCGCGTCCGATCTCACTCGCCGCGCTCACCGTGCTCGACGTGAACCCCGCCAACCAAGTGCTTTGTGCGGCGTACGCAGGCTACAGCCACGTCGGGATTCGTTTAGTGCCTGCCACCCCCACGGAAACCCAATACGACATGATTGGGGATACGCCCATGATCCGGGCCTTGGAGGCGAACTTAAAAGCCACAGGCGTTAAAGTACTCGACATTGAAATTTTGCGTCTCAAACCCGATACCCGTGCGATTAACTGGAAACCCTTCTTTGAAACAGGGGCCCGTTTAGGAGCCTCCACCGTATTGGTCGCAGGGAACGACCCGGACGCTCACCGTTTGGCGGATAACTACGCCGAGCTCTGCGAAATCGCTCACCCGTATGGATTGTCGCTCTGTATTGAACCTATGCCCTGGTGTGACGTCTCGACCGTACGCCAAGCGGGCGACTTGATGCATAAGCTCAACCGCGACAATGCGGGTGTGCTCATCGATCCGATTCATTTCTTCCGCGCGAAAAATTCTTTTGCCGACATCGATGCCCTGCCCCGGGAAAGCCTTAAGTACTGCCAGATGTGTGACATCACCGCGGAAGTACCCAAAGACATGGACGGCATTCTCTATCAAGCCCGTAACTACCGTTTGTCACCCGGCACGGGGGCGGCGGACTTGATTGGCCTCTTAAAACATCTGCCCAACATTCCCATTTCCATTGAGGCCTGCAATGCAGACCTCGCGTTAACGCTCTCACCGCTTGATCGCGCTCGACTCTATCTGGAGGATATGGTCGCGGTACTCAATAAAGCCAAAGAAGTGTAAACGCGCTGGAAACGATGACCCCGAGGGCGTTTCCCCCACGCCCTCGGTTCCTTAACACCCATAACGAAAAGCGAGATACTCCATGCTAAAAGGAACCCTATGCGCACTGGCTCTGGGACTGGCATTTGCAGTCCATGCAGCGCCTTCAATGCCCTTATCGGGCCCTCATGCCAATTTGGCATGCACGAATTGTCACCAAGGTTCGACCTTTGTCGCACCGAAAAAAGAAACCTGCTTTGCATGTCACCAATCCTATAGTGCCGTTGCGAAGCGTACCGAAACAATGAACCCGAACCCCCATTTCTCTCACCGTGGGGAACGTGAATGTACGGCGTGCCACAGCTTACACGGCAAGCCACACTTTGAATGCAACGATTGTCACACGTTCGCTGTGAAGATGAAGGGGGAATGATTATGAGCAACCAAAAACTATCTCGTCGTCATTTTTTAGGCGCTGCGGTAGCAGGCGCCACGTCGGTCGCCGTGCCCGCTGCGCACGCGAGCACGTCCACTTCAGACATTCCCACGAAATGGGATATGGAAACCGATGTCGTGGTCTTAGGCTGTGGTGGGGCCGGTATGATGGCCGCTTGCCAAGTGCATGATGCGGGCAAAAAAGTCGAAGTCTTCGACAAAGGGATGAGCCCCTTCCATACTGCCACGAACCTCTGCGGTGGTCTCTTTACGGCATGGGGCTCCAAGGCCCAAAAGGCTGACCCAGAAGGGCAAAAGGACACGTGGGAAACGTTTGCCAACGACATTATTGCGTACGGCGAACACATGAGTCTCAAAGAACCCGTTTACGCTTTCACCAAGCATTCGGGCGAAGCCTTTGACTGGCTGGCCGATCGTGGGCTCGCGAAATTCCACTTGGAACCCTATGCCGGCCACTCACGCTTACGCGCTCACCGCCAAGATTCTTTTAAGGGCCGTGACTACATTGAAGTGCTCGTCAAGGAAATGGCTGCCCGCAACATTGTGATTCACCATGGCATGGGAGTGAAGAAATTCTTCTTTGACCCGAAAGCCAACCGTGTCGTTGGGGTCGCCTGTGGTGTCGAAGGAAAACTCGTCACCTGTAAAGCCAAACTCGGGGTCATCATGGCCACGGGTGGCTATACGGGCACGCCCGAATCCCTCGACTTCTGGGTCCCGTCCGTGGCTGGCCGTGGCGTCTCCATCGGGGGCCCCTCGAACGACGGGGAAGCCCTTCGCATTGCCGTGCGTGATGTGGGGGTTCCGCTCTCGCACATGCAGTATCTGGCCTCCTACCCCTGTGGGGTGGTCAACAATGGGCGCAACGGTCCCTACTGTCGCTGGTGGTTTATCACGGGTCAAGGTGGCATCTTGATCAGCAAAAAGGGCGAACGATTCATCACGGAACGTGAGGGTATCAACCACGTCACCCCCAAACTCGCAGGTTTGCCCGATGGTTGCCACTACGTGTTAGCCGACCAGGCCACGTGGGAACGTACCTTAAAGAAGATCAAACTGGGCGCCTTGATTGGGTTACCGAGTTGGAACGAAGCCCGCTTTGAAGAAGAATTTAAGCGTGGAAAGAACTTGTGGAAGTGCAACACCATCGAAGAGCTCTGCGAAAAATCGGGCGTTAACTATGAAGGACTCAAAAAGCAGCTCGAGGTGTGGAATAAGGCCGTCGAAACCAAAAACGACACCCAGTTCGGTCGCACCGATCAGCAATATCCGCTCACCCAAGGTCCTTGGTACATGGTTCGCATGTTCCCGTGGAACAACCTCTCGTGCGGGGGTGTACGCGTCACGGAACACTTTGAAGTGCTCGGTTGGGACCTTAAACCCATTGCGGGGTTCTATGCGGCCGGGGAAACCGTCGCGGGCGTGCACGGAGCCTACTACTGTGGTGGCAATGCCTGTGGCTTTGCCCATACCTCGGGCTATATGGCCGGGAAATACATTACGGGCTACAAGGAAGCCTAAAGCGCTTATCCTCTTAACACGTCTCCTTGAGTGTTAAGTCCCCACCCGCCTTCTTGTCTCCAGAGGGCGGGGTTTTTCGTATGGAGCGTGACAAAAAAGGAAGGAGCGGACTTATACCAGCGCGAAAAGTCCACCGAGCACCATCGCGCAGAGAATCCCCAAAAGCCAATAGCTACTGCGCGTGGAGTGCTTGTAGAGCCACTGCAACAGGAGCACATCGCCTAAGAGAATAAAGAGCCACAGGAAAAAGAGCGCAATACCGAGCCCGAGATCAATCGTCTGTTCCCATAAGACAACGACCCAGAGAAGCTGGAGAACCAGTGGGGTCAAAAACACCGTCAGCACGCACCACATGGCAGCGCTAACCACGAGCCATGTCGATGGTTTTGAGGCAGTTCGTTTCAAAATCATGTTGCAAGGCCTCCGATGATGGCGTAGACGACAGAGAAGATTACGACTCAAAAGAGGATCAGATAGAGATTTTATCAAAACCCAATAGAGCCTTTCTTTATTTTTGATCGGGTTTTCTCTTCCTATACTTTTAGGTTAATCCCTTAGAATCATTTTGAACATACCCACTAGAAGCTTTGAGCAAAGGGCATTAAGTATGGGACAATGAGTAAACACCCATTGACTGATTCACGTTAGGACAACGACTATGCTGAGGGACTGGTTCACGCACTTTTCTGAGATTTTCGCTGATCGCGAGGCGTGGGCACGTTTTCTCTTCTCCCCCGCGGGACAATGGACCGTCTTTGGTCTTGCCCTCTTGCTTGCCTTGTTTTTACTCTGGATCACGGTACGACGTCGCCGTCGGGCGCTCGAAAATTTGGGTCTCTCCAAACTCAAGCGCGAACTCACCGAAGCGTTTAAACACAAGCGCGTCTCGCACCGCATCAAAATCACCGAGCGTAGTGACACCCCAATTGATATTGGCCCCCTGCCCGAGCTTCCCCACACGATTGACGTCACGGAAGTGAATGCGAGTTTGGCCGCCGGCGAAATCAAAGCCTACGCCGATACCCTTCCGGCGCCCGTGCTCCTTCGTAAACTGCCCTTTACCCAACGCGCGGGATTGCACCCCGCGAGCGCACGCACGGGAGCGATTGCCATTGAGGCGGTCTTTGTTTCCGAAGGCTTACGGGAAACGCTACGCACGAGTCCCGATCCGGTGGTAAAACTCCTTCCCTTTATGCCCGAGAGCATTGGCACCCTGATGAGCATGGAGAAAAAGGCCTGTGAAGGGCCGTGGATTGAGGCGACCCCACACGCGCTGATTCGGACCGACGACGGGGTGCTGGTCGTCACGAGCGACGCACAGAGTGCGTTAGGCGTCCCGATTACGCCCGAGGCACATTGGAAAGAGAAAATCCCCTTAGCCTCCCTGCTCGAAGCAATCCTTAACGCGTTGATTGTCTCGCGCACCTTGGGCAAACCGACGGCTCCGCTACTGCTTCTCAATGGCGTAGTGTGTTTTTTGCGTATCGATGACGCGTTTATCGAAACGCTCTTGGCACCGGCCCCTCAGGCCCATCGTTTTACGTCGGATTTTCTCCAGGGAGCGCCGATGCGTGCGTCGCACTACGCGCAACTCTTAGCCGCAACGTTGAGTGCGGCGCCCGAGCGACGATAGCGCCCCGTGCGAGCGCGCTAGGTCGAGCGTCACAGCCTGTTACCGACTCAGCCGAAGTTTTGCGTCCACAATACTTCTCAAATGGAGCCCAAGTCGCTAAAGTGGTGACAGGCACCTTTGGGTACTCAATACGGGAATTGATGGATTTGTTTTTTGGAAAGTTGTTCTATGTCTTACCGTTCTAGCGATCACACGAACCCATTTCGTATCACGCCGTTGATGTTGGCCTTACTCACCACGAGCCTCGGGGGTTTACCACTCACCGATGTCACCGCAGCGCAGCTGAGTGACGCGTATTTTTTAGGCCAACTCAAGGCGCCGCTTCAATACCTCGATCCCATTGAAATTACGCTCGTCCCCGATACGAACCGTTGCCCACAACCCAAAGCAGGGGCCAATCCCTGCGATCGGGCCCTCGCGTCGGCCCAGCAACCCGCCTACGGGATTCAAATGAGTCCGTCGATCGCAGGACGCTGGCAATGGACAAGTGAACGCACGCTCGCCTTTTTCCCGGAGTCCCCCTGGACGCCCGCAACCGACATTACGGTTAACCTTAGTCAACTGCGCCTTCCGCAAGGCACCAAATTGAGCACCTCGGCGTTGCGCCTCAACACAGGACGCTTAGCCGCTCACGTCGAACCGAACTTTTTAGCCTCAACGCGTCCCGAAGCCGTGGGAAGCCTCGCATTACGCTTAACCTTTAGCGGTTCGGTGGGCAACCGGACAACGATTGAAAAAGCCATCACGCTAACAAACCCCGATCCACAGCACTTAACCCTTGGAACCCCACGGTATTTGTGGGAACAACATGTTGGCAAAGACATTGCCCTCGTGGTGCAGTACCCCGTGCTCACACTCCCGAAGGGACCCACCCATCTCCTGTGGGAAGTCAAAGGCATTGAAGACCTAGCGGCCCGTCAAGCGGACGCAGTGAAAGGCCAAACGGTCAGCGTTGCGTTGGATATTCCGGGCACCCAGGCGCTCTATCAGATTCGTAACGCAAGCCTCATGCACACGACCGAGGACGACCTGTCGCTCGCCTATGATCTCACGGTCAATCCGACCTTATTGACGCCGCCCGAGGCACTCCTCAAAGCCATTAAGATTTGGGAATTGCCCGAAAAATTAAACCAAGAGGCGATCGAAAAAGCCGATTGGACCCAAGCGCCCGTGATTACTCAAGACACGGTCAAAGCGAGCCGCCCCCTCACGCCAACGCTCGTGAGTCAAGGTAAGGGGAGTGACACGAACGTGACGTTGCGCGTGAAATCCACACCGGGGCGCTACCTCTTGGTGCACCTCCCAGCGGGGTTTGGTCCCAGTGCCGATCGCACCTTAGAAAAAGGGTTTACGCGGATTTTTGCTGTCCCTCAGGCCTCTTCGCGCTTAAGCTTTGTGGAGCCTGGCACGATGATGACCCTCTCGGGGGCCAAAACCTTAACGATGCATGCAGCGGGGCTTAAAAACCTTACCTACCGACTCTATCGTGTGCGCGATCCGTATTTAGCGCTCTCGGCCGAGCAAACCGATCCCTTCAATATCGATAACTTAGCCACGATGGTCTCGGGCAATCTACCGCACCCCGACGTGACTGGGGTCGACGGGCACTATTTCTCGTTAAAACTCGATCAATTGATCCAAGGGGGCCTGAAGCCGGGGCTCTACGACTTGGTGATTGAGGCCGACAAAACGCTCGCCGACGATCAAGGCGATCGGCTTCAAGTCGCCAAACGCCTCTTAGTGAGCGACGTCGGGCTGATTGCCAAGCGCAGCCAAAATGGCACCCCCACGGTCTATGCCTTAGATCTCACCACCGGCAAACCCGCCTCGGGGATTTCGCTCGATTTGGTGGCAGCCAATGGGCTCACGATCGAGTCGCAAACGACAAACGATACAGGGGAAGTGCGCTTTGGGGATGTGACGGGGCTTGAGCGCGAACGGCTCCCCGTTGCCCTCATCGCACGTCGCACCATTCAATCGGGTTCGGTCGTCGCAACGAGCGCGGATACCACCCCCGCCCCGACCGGGACCGCGAAAACCACGGGCTTTGAAGCCACCAATGTGGTGGCCTGGCTCTCGCTTATCCGCATGTTCCATGAAACACTGCCACGTATTTCCTGCAGTAGTTCCATTCCTG
>CAJJMF010000030.1 GCA_905192805.1 uncultured Sutterella sp.
TCTCTGATTTTGTCAGGGAACACAAGGGTCGCGCTCGAGATGTACCCGCTTCAATCGGCCGATGGCAATATCAATGTTGGCTATGGGTCGGAAGGGAGTTTAACGCTACGTGACACAGCATCGCTCTCTGGCTCGATTTTATCGATAGGCAATTACAACGGAGGCGGGAGAGCCTATTCAGCTTCGATGACTATTCAAGATAATGCGTATGTGAGTGTCATCGGATTGAAACTCAGCCGTGGGGTAGAGCGGGTAGCGCCTTCCATGAATACGTTTACGATGACGGGCGGGACGCTCGCGGTGACAGGAGAGCGTGGTATTGTCAAAGGGCAGATCTCCTCTGCGACAACCGCGGCCATGCATACCGCAGTGGTGAACTTATCGAACGCCAAGATTCAATTACGCCAATCGGGTGACGCGGGGGGAAGTAGCCGTAAGTATGCGGGCCACATTGTCTTTGGCAATTTCGGTACGAATGCAGCCGATAGGATTGTATTGAGCGATGTGGTGACAATCGACGCGCAAGGGGCGATTTCGGACACAGCAACGACCTCATCGTCCAGTGCCAATCATCCCTGGATTCAAGAGAGCAGAGCGGGCTTTCAGGGATCGGGTACCTTCGTTAAAGAGGGGACAGGGACATTTGTCTTTGTCAATGAGAACAATCAATACCAAGGAAATATTAACGTTCAAGGTGGCAACCTTGAAGTTGGGGGGTACGGTCTGTTGTGGGATGGTACTCGCCAAATCCTAGGGTATACAACACTGCGTTCCACACCAAGTCAAGTGGGTGGAAATGATGCGAATCAGCATACAGCAGCCGTCTTTGCTACCCTATCGACTCGGGAGCCTGACACACGATGGATGAGCGTCAATAGTGGTTTAGGTAGTGGCAGTGTTCAACTGGGTGCGGGCACTAACCTGACCATTTCGCGACTCAATACCAATACTTGGACACTTGCCAATGCAGTGAGTGGAGCTGGTAATTTGCGGGTGGTTTCTCGGGTTAATTCGCCTACTGAGTACAGTACAACCGTACTCGATAGCAACCATGAGTACTCGTACACAGGAGATACACTGGTTTATTCGGGGGCGTTGCGTCTTGATGGAGCCAAAGTTGAAAAAACCAATAGTGTGAGCATTAGACCCAGCTACACGACGCAGCTGGCTCAACTCGAGTTAGTCAATCGTGCGAGCTTAAAGGTTGCAGAAACGATTACCTTAGGGGATGACCCCACAACAGACGATGCCTCGGGAGGTAATGCCTCCCTGTTGGTTAAGGATTCAACGGTGACGGCAAAAAATATCTTGGCGACGGCAGGTCATCTCTATGGGGTGAAGATTACAAGTCAAGACAGTACCTGGCACCTCACCGATACGGCGACCTTATTTAATTCGATCGGCGATGTGAGTGGCGGGACGTATGGTAGTGACCAGATTACGTTTACGGGTGACAACACTTTCCTTGTTGATCAGGATGTCGTGAGTACCCAGTACAAAAAAGCGGCTTTGACGGGGAGTACGGCGGGAACCATACATAAAACCGGGGCAGGGAGCTTAACGCTGAGCGCAGCCAACGCCCAAAAACAAAATTGGGCGGTTAATGCAGGTCGCTTGACGTTAAACACGGCCGAAGAGAACGCAGCTTTAGGGGGCTCAGTCGCTAGCATTGACTCGGGCGCTACGTTGGAAGTGAATACGCCTCAAGAATGGCGTTTCTCCTCACTCTATAGTCGGACGAGCCCATTGAGTGCAGGGGGCAATCTGAACCTCACAGGGGCGGGCACCCTGGAAAAAACGGGGAGTGGAACCGCTGTTCTCGATACCCGATTAAACGGTTTTAGCGGGCAAACAAACATTCTGGGTGGCCAACTTCGAGTGGATGTAGCCAATGCTTGGGATCGTAATGCGGGCATGGTCTATACCGGCGACAGTACCACCAAGGGGGACCTCGTCTTTAATCAGGCCACGGAATCGACTTTCTACAATGGAATCCAAGGGGCGGGTGGCATGATCCATACGGGCTCGGGTAAGACGACTTTAGTCAACTCGGCCAATGGTTACACCTATACGGGCAAGACAGACGTGCAAAATGGCGAACTGGTCATCAGTTCTGGGGTCAATGTCAAACAAACGGCATCGATCGATGTGCATGCCCTAGCTCCGAGTAATCGAGCCGCCTTGACCATACAAGGTGAGGCCCATGTGGTAGGAAACGTTGAGCTCGCTCACAATGCGAATGCAGGCAGTCAAAATATCCTCACCATTGACGGAGCGGTGCTCGAATCTGAACATTTGAAACGTTGGCAAGGGGGCGCTCATGCCACAGTCAACCTTAAAAACGCAGGGTTACTCCAGTTAACGAGCACGGGTACCTTCTTAGAAAACTTCAACACCACCTCGGGTGACAAGATTCAGTTAGGTTCTGGCGGGGGTGTGATCGAGGTCGCTTCAGGGCAAACTCAGACTCAAGGAGCCCAAGCGGCGATTTCAGACGAACAGGCGGCTACGGGTCTTTATGGTCTGACCAAGAGGGGGGATGGGACCTTAGTGTTAACGGCTAAGAACACCTTTACGGGGGATGTTTACCTCGAAGCTGGTCGCTTAGAGTTAGGCGTGGGCGGGGCGAGTGCCTTGACTCAACTTAATGCGAAGACGGAAGGTCACGGTAATGTCGTGGGTTCTAGCACGCAAGAGACACACTTTGCCATTAATTTGGCCGATGACTTGCTCTTTGATCGCGTGGTCTCCGGTAAGGTCGTCTTGGAGCAAATTGGGAACGGGAAGACCACCCTCAATCAGAATCAAATTTACACAGGCGACACCCTTATTCGTAACGGGACACTCAAGTTTGACAATATCTCGATAGCTAGTGAGAAGGTGGATACAGGGTTAGGTGAAAGCCATCAAGGAACACTTGAAATTGTATGGGATGGTGCTGACCCTCAAACGATTGGTTATGACATCACGGGGACGGGGAGTGTTCATAAGTCGGGCTCGGGTGAAATCATCTACGACGGAAGTGCCTATACCTACACGGGGGCGACGTACGTCACCGGGGGTACCCTGCGTGTGAAGGGTAATGCTACTCAGAGCACAGAAGGCTCGAGCGAAATCAACATTACGGCCACGGACGGCGCAGATAGCGCTACGGTAATCATTGAAAGCGATGCGTTTGCGTACGGTAAGACGGTAGTAGGCGACCGCTCGGCGTTTGGTAAAGACTATACACGTGATGCCGTCAACACCCTTTGGATTCGTGGGGTGACTTATGGCACTACGGGCCTCGAACGAGGGGACGGTGATGATTCGGTCGGCAAAATTATCCTTGAAAGTTTGAGCGATACGCAACGCGCTAAATTGGCCATCAGCGAAACGGGCACACTCTTTGATGGGTTTGATACCGACTGGAGTCAACAGGCGGATCACGAAGGTGAGTCGGACGATATCGTTGAACTCCAGGGGCAGGGGGGCGATATTGACGTAGCCCAAGGCGTGACGGCAACACAATATCTGCACACCGGTATTTCGGGTGGCACCGCGTCGGCGTCCTTTGGGAAAACGGGCGCGGGCACCTTAGTGATGACGGCGAACAATACCTTTGCGGGGAAAGTGAACGTCAAAGAAGGCACGTTGCAGTTGGGCGATGGTTCCACTGCCACGCAAAACGATCGTAACGTCGTCGTACAAACTACGCTCGGGGGTAGCGGAAAAGTCAACGTAGAGTCAGGTGCAACGTTCTCGATTAAGTTTGCAGACGATGCCACCACGGGCGCAGGGTATACGTTTGATCGGGGTACGGAAGGCGCTGGGACATTCCGCCAAATTGGCTCAGGGAAGACCACGGTCACCGAAGCCCTGAACCACACGGGAGGAACCTATGTGGATGCTGGGACGCTGAAGTTGACCGCTAACGGGGCGGTCAATGCGAATTCCACGGTAACCCTGGCTTCCGGAGCTACCTTTGAAATTGGGTATACCGACGGTGAAACTCACGACCTGAACTATTCGGTGGTGGGCGAAGGCGGTAACTTCGTCAAAACGGGGGATTCGACCTTGACCATTGATGCCAAAGGGACGAACCATGTATATACCTGGACCGGAGACTCCATCGTTAAGGGCGGTGTGGTCGACGTGAGGTCCTACTCTGAGCACCAGACGGTGACGGGGCAACATACGATTCAAGTGTCGGCCGAAGATGCCAACCTAGAAGCGCGCTTACGCGTATCAGGGCAGTTTGGCGCGCAACGGACGTTGTTGGCCGAAGGGGCCAAGGAAGGCTCAACGAGTACGTTGGAAATTTACGGGGTGGAATTTAAGACCTCGAATTTGCAACGTAGCAGTACGAGTACGAATGCGACTGCACAGGTTTTGATCGATAGTCCCGATGCCGATCATATCGGTACTTTGACGATTGCTTTAGCGGACGGGGCCACCTCGGGTAGCTTGCTCGAAAGTTTTGATACCTCTCGTGAGAGCCACGCTGACAAAATTGCCATCGGGCAATACGGTGGGGCCATTAAGATTGCTGACGGGAATACGATCACGCAAGGGGCCAAGGCCGCGATTTCGGGTGGCGCAGCGGGTGCTCACTTTATTAAGAGTGGGGCAGGCGAACTTGTGTTAACGGCCAAGAATACCTTCTTGGGCGATGTGCAGGTTGACGCGGGGGTGTTACGCCTAGGTAACGGTGACGCCCGTAGTGATGCTAACGGCGTAAAGACGGCGCTATCGGGCAATACGAATACGAATGTCGGGCTGAAACAGAATGCCACGTTTGCCGTGGACTTTTCCGATGACTTTAACCTTTCTGATGTTGTGGGCACTGGCACCATTGCGGGAAGTTCTACGACCACAGGTACCCACTTCGTGAAGGACGGTACCGGTACGGTGACGGTCGATACCGATCAGATTGATACGCAGTATGTTGACATTGATGGAGGCCGCCTGATCGTTAAGGGTGACGAGAGCCTCAAGTGGAGTCAGGCAGCCACCCCCAGTGATGAGGAAGGGGCGAGCAATGACCCCGCAACGCTCACCAATGTCAAGGTGGGTAGTGGCGCCGTGCTCGAATTGGGTTATGAGTCTGGGGACCATGACCTCGACTACAACTTAACGGGCGATGGATCGTTTGAAAAAACCGGCGAAGGGACAGTGCATTTAGTGGGAGGGTATACCTATACGCTAGGCGGCACGGTTACGGTGAAAAACGGTGAACTCGTGGTGGAATCGAAGGCTCGGCCTGGGAGCGCGGGGGCCATTCGTGTCGGCGCTCAAGCGGGTGAAACCGCTACCCTGACCCTTAAGGGACATGCCCAACCAGGGGCACAAACGATTTTGGGTTATGAAGCCGGAGCGGACTCAACCAGTGTTTTAAACATTGCAGGGAGTGTCTACGCCACCGGTGACCTGACGCGTCAACGCCAAGAGGGGGTTTCGAATGTCGCCAAGGTCATCATCGATAGTTATGTGGATGACAACAGCGTACACCATGACGGCACGTTACTCGTGACTGGCAACTCGTCTTCGGGAGAACTCTTTGCTGGGTTCGATACGTCACAGGGTGACGTGATTGAGTTTGGTCGTGGCGGGGCTACGATTAAAGTTCAAGCTACCAGTAGTGAAGGCAGTACACCGAGCCCGATTACCGTGACGCAGTCCCATAAAGCGGCGTTCTCTGGAGCGGGTGGTTTCACCAAAACGGGGAACGGTACCCTTGTCCTGACGGCTAAGAACACCTTTACCGGAAATGTTACGCTCTCTGAGGGGACCTTGATGCTGGGCGACGGTCATGCCCGTGTCGAGAACGGTAATGCCGTAACCACGCTTTCGGGCAATGACACCCAAGCATTAAACCTTTCCGATGGTACCAGTTTTGGGGTCAATTTTAGTGATAACGCCACCTTGGGCGATATCGTGGGGCGCGGTGGTTATGTGAAGGGCGCTGGGACCTTTATCAAAGACGGTACTGGCGTCTTGACGCTTGACCAGGAAAGCCAATTTGACACCAAAGCAATTGACATTAAAGGGGGTACCCTTCAAGTCAAGGGAGACGTGGACCTACGCTATTCGGGCGCGGTTGATTCCGATCCCGAAGCGGCCAATTATGCCCCGACAACTGTCACGATCGGTTCGGGGGCTACTTTAGAGTTGGCTTACGACGATGAGGCGACCCATCTCATCGATTACAACGTATCAGGGGCGGGAAATTTCGTTAAACGTGGAAATTCCACTATTGTCTTTGATGGTAAAGACAAGGGCTACAAATACGACTGGACAGGCAATTCCACCATCAAGGGTGGTGTGGTTGAGGTGAAGTCTTACTCAAGCCAACAAACCACCGGTCAGCACGGAGTGCTGGTTTCGGCAGAAGCCGCTGACTTAGATGCCGTTCTGAAAGTCACGGGAAATTTAGCCACCACCAATACCCAGTTGGTTGACGAACATTCCGCGGCGGGCAGCTACAGCGTGTTGGAGATTAGTGGGGTGACCTACTCCACGAAGAACCTGACACGTGGTACGAACACGAACGCCCATGCGAAAGTGAGCATTACCAGTAATGACGGTCACATGGGGGTGTTGAAGTTTGACGAATCGGGCACCATGCTCGAACAACTCCAAGAGGGGGATGCGGTCACGATTGACAATGTCTTAGGTGGGGCCATTGAAGTCACGAGTGGAAAAACGGTGACGCAAGGCGCCCATGCCCCGATTTCGGGCGGGGGCGCGGGTACGCACTTTGTGAAGAAAGGGGACGGGGAGCTGGTGTTAACTGCTCACAATACCTTTAACTCGGACGTAAAAGTCGAAGGCGGAACGCTTAGCGTAGGCAATGGCAATGCGATCGGAACGACCCAACTCTCAGGACGTACGAATACGAACGTTGAGCTCGCCGAATACACGTCATTTGGTGTGAATACGTCTTCGGATATTGATCTCACCTCGGTGCTGGGTTCTTCCGGGAAAGTGAGTAACGCGAGTGCAGTGACTTCGACGTTTATCAAAGCGGGGAGCGGTGTTTTAACGGTCAGTGAAGACAGTATTGATACACAGAACACCCACATTAAGGCAGGGACCTTACGTGTGGAAGGTAACGCCAATATGGCTTGGTCGAAAACAACGACCATGGCTGATAGAGTTCGCAACACCACAAACGCAACGGTTACTGTCGATCAGGGAGCCACTTATGAACTCCACGTGAATGAGGATGATGCGCTCGATGGGGACGTTGTGAATTACAACATCTTGGGTGACGGTAATTTTGTGAAAACCGGCACGGGGACGATTGTCTTTGATGGCGCAGCCAAGGATTACAGCTATGGCTGGAAGGGGGACTCCACCATTAAGGCGGGGACTGTGATTGTGAAGTCGTATTCGGCCCATCAGCCAGCGGGAACGACGGGTAATAAGACGATCTATGTGTCGTCGGATACGGCGAATAAAGAAGCCAAACTGGTGGTGGCTGGTCCATTTGGATCCAGTCAGACGGTGCTGGCGAAAGACGCGGCATCGGGTTCGACCAGTACGCTGGAAATTCGTGGGGTGACCTTTGCGACCGGTTCCTTTGAGCGCGACGATACCGATTACGATGCCCACGCCAAAGTGGTACTCGCCAGTGAGGATGCCTCCCATCTAGGGACCTTATTGATCAGCCATTCGGGGAATTTACTGGAAGCGTTTGATACGACAAAAGGCGATAGCATTGCGATTGGCGAATTGGTTGGCGGAGCGATTTCGGTGGCGTCTGGGGCTGAGGTGGTGCAAGGCAGTAAAGCGGCACTCTCGGGCGGCGGTGAAGCGGCTAGCTTCTATAAGGCTGGCGCAGGAACCTTGTATCTAACGGCTGCCAATACTTTTGCGGGGAACGTTGCGGTCAAGGAAGGGAAACTTTACTTAGGCCATGGTGAGGCACGTGGTACTACCGCGCTGGGCACCGAGGCTAAGACGGTAACGGTTGCCTCAGGCAGTGTGTATGGGATTGACTTTAACGATACCTATACGCTCACCGATACCGTGACGGGTGCAGGTGGTTTCGAACAAAAAGGCAGTGGGACCACCATTATCACCTCGGCACAAACGTATACAGGCTCAACGACGGTGACCCAGGGTACCTTGCAAGTGGGCAACGGGAGTACGACCGGTACCTTAGGCGGTACGGGGGATATCACCAATAACGGTACGCTGGCGTTTAATCACTCGAGTAGCGATACCTTGAATCGAGCGCTAACGGGGACAGGGAATCTTCATCAGATGGGGACCGGGACCTTGACGCTTGATCGTCGTACTAATGCAGAAGATAGTGCGGACTATAACTTCACGTATACCGGAAAAACGCAGGTGAGCGCAGGAACCATGACGCTCAGCACGCATAACCACATTACCCAAACGAGTGGGGTGGAAGTAGGGGCCAGTGCGGCGAACCAGCAAGCCACCTTTGTGATTCAGGGGAGTGCTACCGTAGCAGGCGATGTGGTGCTGGGTGAAAAGGCAGCTAGCGGTACCAAGAGTCAACTGACCGTCGACGGCGCGGTTTTATCGGCTCAGACCGTAAAGCGTGGGACCGCTCAACAAGGCGCCACGGGAACCCAAATTGCCTTGGAGTTGAAGAACAATGCCACCTTTAAGGTGACACAGGCCGCCGAATCGACGGCAACTGCTCAACAGCATGATCAAGTCGCCCTTTTTGACGGGTTTGACACGACGCGTGCCCAGAGCCCTGACCAGATTCTGATGGGGGTTAGTGCTTCGGATACCACGACCGTCGACGTGGCGACGAACGTTGACGCCATTCAGTCAGACAAAGCTGGGATTGCAGGGCAAGGCACCCTCAAAAAGACGGGGGCAGGTACGTGGGTGATGAATGCTGATAACTCGGCCTTCACGGGAACGCTCGCCATTGCCGAGGGTCGCGTACAGCTAGGTAACGGTCAAACGCTCACTGATGAAGAAGCCAACAAGCTTTTAGCGGGTACTGGTGAAATCAGTGTGGCTGAAAACGCCAGCTTAGCCGTGAATTTAGCCCAAGGGGTGACCTACCATCTTAACCGTACTCTCACGGGGGCAGGGACCTTAGTCCAGGCTGGGGCCAACACGACGGAAGTCACCAGTCAGTTAGGTATTACTGGTGGCGCCTTTATTGAGGGTGGTCGCTTACGTTTGGTCAACGAAGCCAATGTGTTTACCGGCACGAGTGCCTTGGTGAACATAGGGACGAGTGACCAGAAAAAAGGTGTGTTGGAAGTGCAAGTCGATGAGGGCAAAGATATCGGCATGAACTTTAACCTAGAAGGCAAGGGGGACTTTGAAAAGACGGGGGCCGGGAAGGTCCACCTCGTTCGTGGCAAGACCTATACCTTAGAAGGTACGGTGAGCATTCTTAATGGGGAAATGGAAGTGGATCCAGAGGCCATCCCCCAATCGGCTGGGGCTATTTTGATTGGCGCCAATCAGGAGGACACCACGGCGACGTTGACCCTTACGGGGGCTGCGAATCCAGGCGCCAAGACGATTTTGGCTCATCACGCGGCGGCCAACTCGATGAGTGTTTTGCACATTAACGGTAGTGTGTATAACACCACGGACGTAACGCGTGACAGTTCTGCGGCGGACACGGCGCATGCCAAGATTTTGATCGAGAAGTCGGGACAAAACGAAGGGGTCTTGTTGATTACCGAGTCGACAACGGAAGAGACCCGCTTGTTCCATGGCTTTAACACGACGGTAGACGATACGGGGGCCTCGCGCGACACAATTGAATTTGGGGCCTCGGGTGCGGTGATTCGCACGCAAAGCACTCAAAGTGGTGCGAGCCCGATTGTGGTGAAACAGGATGCTTTAGCGGGCTTCTCAGGTACGGGGGGCTTCACCAAAGAAGGTAACGGTACGTTGATTTTGACAGCGCACAATACCTTTACAGGTGACTTAGCCGTGAAAGCAGGCAGCTTGCAATTGGGCGATGGTGGCGCCATTGACACCACCACGCTCAGTGGAGACTCAGACGCTCAGTTGGCGATTTCTGAGGGCGCCAACGTAGCGGTGAACTTTGCTGAAGGTGAAGTGTATACCGTCACACGTAGTCTCTCGGGCGCAGGTGACTTCGTGCAGTTGGGGGCTAACACCACCGTTATCAACAAAAAGCAACACTACAGTGGCCAAACGATCTTGAAGAATGGCGAAGTCAAATTGACGATTGCCAATGCTCTTGAAGATGGCTCCAGCGTGATCTTAGGGGATCAAACAGGGGGTGGCACACTCAATGTGGCCTACGATGATGATCCTAACATGAGCGAAGATGACAAAGTCATCAAGTTCAACATCTCGGGTACAGGCAACTTTGTGAAGTCTGGAACGGGTAAAGCCATCATGGCGGCAAGTTATACCGATGCCGAGGGACAGGAACAGACGCTTAGCTACAGTGTGGATGGGGATGTCAAAATCGTTGGCGGTACGCTTGAGGTTGCCGAGGGCGCTCGTCCGCAAAGTGCACGCCGTATTTTGATCGGATCGGAAACCCAAAATGGCCAAGCGATTTTAGAGTTAACGGGCGATGCTGCACCTGGTGGTGAAACCATCGTGGGTTATGGGGCAGCTGTGGGGTCAACCAATCAGATTTGGGTCAATGGTAGCCAATACACGACAGGGGATTTGAAGCGTGATGCCAACACCGTCAATACGAGCAGTGCGCAACTTTTAATTGAAAGTTATACCGATGCGAATAATGTGTTCCACCAAGGACGGGTTGTTTTGACACAAACGGGAACCCTTTTTGAGGGCTTTAATACGGCTAAGACGGGGGATGCCGCAGACTATCAAGACCAAATTCGGTTAGGGACCGGCGGTGGTGCATTTGATCTGAGAGGCGACATTGTGGTTACTCAGGCTCGAACGGGGGCCATTAGTGGCACCGATACGAGCTCGAATTTCACCAAGCTCGGAGAAGGGACGTTACGCCTCACAGCCGAAAATACCTATACTGGACAGGTGTTCATTAACGAAGGTACGGTGGAGTTAGGTGACGGTGGAAACGTGACCCAAGCGGGTGTTACCACCGCGTTGGGTGGCGATTTGACTAAGAATATCGAGGTGAAATCGGGGGCCCAGTTGGCAGTGAATTTCCGTGATACCTACGTTTTGGGCGATAACGGCACAACGCAAGCGTCACGCGTTATGGTGGGAGCAGGGGATCTGGTTCAACGAGGAACAGGACGCACCGAAGTGAATCGTGATCACACCTACACAGGTAGAACGACGATTGAAGCTGGGCGCTTGGTTCTTGTTGATAACGGGGATCTTAGTGCAACATCGGAAGTGAACACTGGGACGCAAGCAAAGTATGGAACGTTTGCGATTGAGAAGTCAGGTGAGTATCAGTTCACACGGCGTCTATCGGGCCAAGGGATCTTTGAACAAGCCGGGGCGGGTACCACGACGGTGACCCAAGATCAAAGTGGGTACAGGGGGATTACACGGGTGAGCCAAGGGACCTTAGCGCTGGGCGAGTCGCTACGCTATGCGAGTGAACAAATCCAGATTAACGCGTTGGCTCACAATACCCAGAGCACGAACGGTGATGCGATCTTTAAGATTGGTAAGGGCACGCGTGTTGGGGTGGTTGATGGGATTGTATTAGCCAGTTCTGACGCTGCGGACGGAACCACCAGTACGCTGTGGGTAGACGGAGCAACGCTGGAAACCTCTTCGATTACGCGTGGTGACAAAGCAGCCCCCGCGGCCTTGGCCAAAGTCATCCTCTCTGGCGAAGCGACCTTACTGTTGTCAAGCAATGCACAGCCAGGCGAACTGGCCAGCTATTTGTTCCGTGGGTTTGATACGACGCAGGGCGATCAGATTGCCCTCGGAACGGGTGGGGCTGTATTGAACTTTGAAGGCAATTATGTCCAATCGAAGACGGCTGCAATCAGCTCACTCGATGGGGCACAAAATGCCAACTTGGTGCTCTCCGGTGGCGAAGGGGATACGTTTGTGATCCGTGCCCAAAACACCTATCGTGGCCAGTTGTCTGTCGATAACATTACGTTGATGCTAGGTTACGAGTTACCTACGCAATCCGATACAGCACAAACGGTCTCGCTCGGTGGTGAGGGAGATATTGTGTTGAATGGCTCTACGTCGAATTTAGCGATAAACCTCAAAGGAGACTATCGTTTAGGGTCGGATAATGTGGCTCAAGGACAACCCTCCCGTAAGCTTACGGGCGAAGGAGGGCTTTATCTTTATTCGCATGATGGGACGACGATTGTGGATCGCGTCCATGATTACCAAGGGCAAACACAAGTCGCTGCTGGCGCAACACTCAAACTCATCGAGGGGGGTGACTTAACCCAAACCGCTTTGATTGATTTGCTGGAAGCGAGTTCTACGTTAGAAGTGGCTCGACAGAGTGATTACACTCTCAATCGCAGTATTACCGGTTCAGGGAGTGTTCGTATCGATAGCGATGGGGTAATCGAGCTTAGCAATAAGGAGAATAACTTCACTGGTGAGGTCGTGGTCAAACACGGCACCTTGCGCGTTAGTGATTTCCAAACGCTAGGGGCACTCGATAAAACGGTCCACTTTGGGGATTACACCTTACCCGCCTATGTGGCACCGACCACAACCACTTCGTCTGCTAGCTTACGCAGGGCGCGTATGTTGAGGGCGGTGTCCATGGATACGCCGCTGACAGAGACTAGCGCCGTAGAATCCAGTACGTTGAATACCGCCACACCCACTCTGGCTTTACATTTCAACGAAAATACCGTGGCTCGTGTCGGTACTGATGGAGCCGGGGACGTGGAAAAGACTGGCAGTGGTGTGCTTACGCTGGATAGTTCGACGCCCGAGTGGTCTCATACGGGCCAAACCCTGATTCGTGAAGGGGGGCTAATGCTTGCACAAGGGAAAGGGATTACACAGAGTGCCCTACGCGTTGCGTCGTCAGCTCGCTTAAGTGCCTCGGATGGTGAACATGCCTTAGGCGCCTTAACCTTGGAGGCAGGATCTCACACCGTGGTCCATCTCACGGATCCCAGTACGTATACCCAATATGTGGCCGACGGTATTGTTTCGATTGAAAACGGAGCGCGTCTGGATATCGACGTCGCTGGCACGGTGACGAAAGCTACCTTTGAGGGCACCGATCGTATTGTTGGGGTCTTGCGTGGTGAATCGGTCCGTGGGGAATTTGGGGCCAATTATTCGGACAATTCTGCCATCTTTACGTTCCGGCCAGTGTCGACGGCGAACACCGTTGACTTGATTGTCGCCAAGGATCATAGTAGTGCAGGTACCTGTCAGACAGGGCATGAATTAGAGTGCCTCGTGGTGGCCGCGGGCGACACCAAAGCGAGCGGAATGGCGGCGGTCTTGGATACCCTCTTTAACGAGGCGCCAGCATCTTCGTTTGCCAGCCTGTTCTACAAGATTGATACCAATGAGAAAGCGGAGGCCGTCGTTGTGGAAAGCCTTCCGCTCATGACGGGATCAGGGAATCGTTTGGTAGCTGACGATGCGCGTCGTCTTGCCGCCTTGCCATCTGCCATCGATTGCCATCGCACTGAAAATGGTGTTTCGCTTTGGGGACAGATGACTCAAGGCTGGAGCGATCAGGATGCCGATCAGGGAGCGACGGGGTACCATGCGAAGCATGGCGCTTTGGCACTGGGAAGCGATGTGTGCTTACGTGATTCGTCCACGCGTCTAGGGGCCATGCTTGGCTACGTGAATAGCCGGGACGAATCTCGTGACAGTAAGCTCGATCATCGGCTTGACAGCGATATGATTCAAGTGGGGCTCTATGGTGAACACGATCTCAATGACGCCGTGTACGTAGACTTTGACATGGGTTACGCCAATGCCCATCTCACTGGGGAACGTTATCTGCACTATTTCGGGAAGCGGGCCGATTCGGATTACCACAGCGATGTGTTCTATGCGGGCGTGGGTCTCAACACACGTTTAGGCCTATTCTCGCCCTTTATGCGGTTCGACCTAATGCATGTGAAGTCGCATGCTTATGACGAAACGGGAGCGGATGCCCTGAACTTTAACGTCGAGAGTCAGTCGACGAATTCTGCCCGTTTGAGTCTGGGGGTGGCGATTAACCACACCTGGGATCGAGCAAGTTTGAAAGCGAAGGTAGGAGGAAGTGCGGAATTGGCGGACGCCACCGAAACGATCCGAGCCGCTTTCCAAGCAGCTCCTCACCGTGCCTTTGATACGTCCTCGGCCGAAAAACGACGCTTACAAGGCTTTGGGGAATTGCAGTTCACGTACCAAACAACTCCCTCATCAGACTTGTCCCTCACCTACCGAGTGCAAGGCAATGGGGAGTATGTGGATCAGAGTGGAACGGCCAATTTTACTTGGCACTTCTAATGGGCGAATACGGATATCGGAGGCTAGTGCTTCCGGTATCCGTTGCTACGTCAACGTTAACGAAAAACGGTTGTCGGATTCCTCTGACAACCGTTTTTTTGGGATGGGGCATCGCGAGGATGCCCTCCTAGGATTATTCAAAGAGCTTGGCGACGGTATCGCGGCAGAATTCTTCCTGCTGCTTGATCAGCTCAGCCAATTCCTTGTTGTCCTTGAAGTCGATGGTGAGGCCAGCCTTTTCATGAGCGGCGATGTTTTCCTTGTCCGTCATCGTCTTCTTGAACGCATCCACATAGAAGTTGATGATTTCATCAGGCGTACCAGCAGGAGCCACGATCGCACGAGCCGAACCGTACCAATCCTTGTAGTAACCCTGTTCGCCTAAGGTCGGAACATCAGGCAATTCCGGCAGGCGCTTCGGGCTAAACACGCCTAAGATGCGGAACTGAGCATCCGGACCCGAGATGAAGTTAGCCACGTCAGCCACCTTGGCGCAGGAGAAGTCCACTTCCCCTTGACGCAAGCGTAAGAGCTGGTCAGCCGTGCCACCGTAAGGAATGGCTTTGTACTTGAAGCCAGCGGACTGCGCTAACAATTCAGCAGCGGTGTGGTTCGAAGCTTTACGACCGTTGGTCGAGGCCTTCAAATTCGGATTCGCCTTGGCCGCTTCCACCAAGTCCTTCAAGGTCTTGTAGGGGGAGTCCTTACGAACTACGACCACAGCGGTTTCCGTCAAATGATTGGCAATCGGCACAATCTTGGCGGTGGTAAACGGAGCATTGGGCATGGTGGACAAGGTGGTAAACGTCGGCAGATTGATAAAGCCAATCGTTTGCCCGTCCGGCTTGGCGTTGACCAATTCGGTCCAGCCAATCTTGCCATCCGCGCCCGGCAAATTGTTGATGATCAATGTCTTACCAACGTACTTTTCTGCTTCCAGTGCGAGCAAGCGCGCCCCCGTATCGGTTCCTGAGCCTGCCTTATACGCGACGATCATCGTGACGTCGCCCGACGGAGCCCAAGCCGAAGCGAGCATCGGCATCGAGAGTGCAGCTGCGGCAAATAGTGCATAAAGTTTTTTAGACATCATTATCATTCCTTCTTTGGATGTTTATTAAGGTCCTGAGTAGCCTCAGGTGGGCTACCACACGGTGCGCCACTTAGAGCGCTCGCGTTAGTAACGCTGTTCATCATCGATGATTCACCTAGGTGTGTCAACGCTGATAGGAACAAAAAATTTCATTTTGAGGGTAAACCCGAACCGAGCAAACGCTCGGCATCGTCAAAAAAAGAGGCCACCGACCAACCCTATATGTAGGTGGCCATGTGACCTCTATACGCTCGGAATTATTTATCGCCAGCTAAACGGCGTTCCCAGCGTTCCATCAATAAGGGGCTTAAGACACCCAGTACGCAGAGCACAATCATGATCCAGCACACCGGGGTGGAGAAGAGGATGCTCCAGTCGCCATCACTTAACATGAGCGAGCGACGCAAACCATTTTCCCCAATCGGTCCTAAGATCAAGCCGAGCACAATGGCAGCGGCATTCAGACCGAACTTACGAACCAAGTAACCGAGCACACCGAAGATCAGCATGATGACCACTTCGACGAAGTTGTTGTGGATCGCATAGGAACCGACCACACACAAAATGAAAATCGAAGGAATCAAAATGGCGTCGGAGATACGGGCGATCTGGGCAAATGCACGGCACCCTAACATCCCAATGGCGAGCATCATGAATTGCACTAACACGAACCCAGCAAAGAAGGTGTAGGTCATGTTGGCATGCGTTGTAAAGAGTTCAGGGCCAGGTTGCAAACCATGGATGATCAAGCCACCCATCAACACGGCCGTCACGCTTTCGCCCGGAATCCCTAAAGTTAAGGTCGGAATTAACGAGCCCCCTGTCACGGCATTATTGGCTGCTTCCGAACCCGCGACCCCTTCGATGGAGCCATTGCCGAATTCTTCTTTATGCTTGGAGAAGCGACGTGCTTCGTTATAGCCCATAAAGCAGGCAATCGAAGCGCCGGCACCAGGCAAAATCCCAATGATGTTGCCGATAATCCACGAACGGATCATCGTCGGGGTTAAGCGCTTAAATTCCTGACGAGAAAGGCCTAAACGATCCTTAAAGTCGACCGCACGGGCGCGTTTGACAATACGTTCTTCGGCCAAAATCAACACTTGCGACATGGAGAATAAGCCGATCAAGGCGCAGGTCACGTCCACCCCGTTATACAGGGTCGATTGACCGAACATGAAGCGTTCTACCCCTTCCATCGGGTCCATCCCAATGGTGGAAATCAAGAGCCCTAAGACCCCCGAAATCAACCCTTTCAAAAGGGACTTGGACGAGACCCCGGCAATCACGGTTAAGCCAAAGATTGAGAGCCAGAAGTATTCCGGGCTCTTAAACTTCAAGGCGATTTCGGCTAAGACCGGCGAGAGGAAGTAAAGCGAAATGCAGCTCAAAAGACCGCCCACGAAACTGGCGATACAGGCCACGCTCAACGCTTTAGCGGCTTGTCCACGCAAGGTGAGCTGGTAGCCTTCAATCGCTGTCGCTGCCGAAGCGGGGGTGCCAGGGGTGTGAATCAAAATGGCCGAGATCGAACCACCGAAAATGGCCCCACAGTAAATCCCGCCTAACACGATCAACCCAGTAGCCGCATCCATCCCGAAGGTTACGGGGAGCAACAAAGCCACCCCCATGGCGGCAGAGAGCCCCGGTAAACAACCAATGGCGACCCCGAGTGCAGTTGAGGCAAACATGGCCACCAAGTTAATGGGAGTAATAGCATGGACAAAACCCATGCCCATTAAAGAAAGTGTTTCTAACATGGTCGGGCCTTATCGGAAAAGGAGGCCGTGAGGTAGCGGCACTTGCAAAAAGAGGGAGAAGACAGCGTACACGAGCGCCACCAAGCAAATGAGCACAATGAGAATGTGCAACTTGGGAACTTTAAGAAAAAGCATCGTGAGCACCAAATAAATGGCGGCCGCTAAGTAATACCCCACTACGTACATCAGTACCAGGAAGAGTACACAACCCGCGATAATGCCAAAAAACTGCTTGATTTGGAAGTCTTTAAAGACCACAGGTAAATCGTTTTCCACCTGATGCGTCAGACGCCATCTCAGAAGGCATTGGGCTAAGTAGAGGGTATTGAGGGCCGTCATGGCGATGATGAGCCCCATCGGGTACGTCTGGGCTTCCGGGGGAAGCTCAATCGTCATAATAAAGAAGCCGAGCGCGACAGCGTAAATAAAGCCAATCACGCCAAAATCAGATTTTTTCATGTGAGGTCAATGTGATGGAAAAACAAAGACGCACGCATTCTGTCGCACCCATGGCCCTTTCGTCAAGACCTCAACAGAGTGGATCACGAGCTATTTGCATACTGTTTGACGTGGTAGGAAAGGAAAAATGGGATTTGCTCCGTATTAACCCTTAGTTAAGACATTTTACCTATTGAATCATATTTTTTAAAAAGTTTTGCCTAATGTCTGAGCATGGCGTTGAGGATAG
>CAJJMF010000031.1 GCA_905192805.1 uncultured Sutterella sp.
GGTCTCTCACATACGACTCGATTTTTGCTGATGCGTAAACGATAGGGTTTTATTGCAGAAAATGAGCAGATGAAATGGCAAACCAGTATTGTGTTTTCTGTGCCTAATCGTCCAGGGGCACTCTATGAAGTGCTCTCGCATATGGCAAACCATGGTGTACAAATGGTGCGAATCGAAAGTCGCCCAGCACGCAATGGGGCTTGGGACTATAACTTTTATATTGATTTTGAAGGACACACCAAGGCCACGAATGTGGCACAGGCCCTCCAAGAGGTTGAAAATATCGCTAACTTTTACCGATGTTTTGGTTCCTACCCCGTCTTACCCATGTGAGACAGAACCAAGAGAATCGCTTTATTTTGGGAGAATGTGAACGTGACGCAAGAACTTAAAGCAGTGGACTATGTCAGTGCGATTGCCCCCTATGATCCGGGTCAGCCATTGGCGATCACGGCCGAGGCACTCGGATTGAGTCCCGAACGTTTGATGCTGTTAAATGCTAATGAAAATCCGTTAGGGATGTCGGAGCACGTGAAAAAAGCGATTGCACAAGAGGTATCCGGGATGAACCGTTACCCCGATGGAGGTGCCTTTGCACTGCGCCAAGCGATTGCACAGGTCAACGGGGTCAATCCTGATCAGGTGATTCATGGCAATGGGTCTGACGAATTGTTGGGGCTGATTGCAGGGGCTTATTTGGCACCCGGTCGACGTTGTGTTTTTTCTCAATACAGTTTCTCGGTTTATCGTCTTAGCGCGGAAGCTCGTGGAGCGACATGCATTGAAGTGCCTGTTTTGCCGTCCTTTGACTATGACTTACCAGCGCTTGTTCGAGAAGCCTCCCACCCCGATACGAGCGTATTGTTTTTAACTAACCCCAATAATCCGACGGGGTTGTGTCTTGATCTCAATGCTCTCGATGAGGCGCTCAAAGCGATTCCAGCGCACGTCTTGGTAGTGTTGGATGAAGCTTATCGTGAATTCTCCGCGCCGCATACCCGAGCCGACGCCGCTCGATTGCTCGCTGCACACCCGAATGTCTTAGTGGCACGTACCTTCAGTAAAGCCTATGGTCTCGCAGGATTCCGTGTGGGGTATGCCTTGGCCAATGCGCCGATTGTCGAAATGCTTAATCGCATTCGTGGCCCCTTTAACGTCAACCGACTTGCACAAAGTGCAGCCTGTGCAGCGCTTCTTGATCAAGACTTCGTGGAACACAGTTATCAACACAATAAACGGGAACGTGAAGCGCTCGAAGCGGTACTCGATCAGTTAGGCGTTCGCTACCTCCGTAGTGAAACCAACTTCATGATGATTCACGTTGCGCAGGCAGCCGCTTTGATCCAATCCCTCAAACAAGCTGGGATTTTAATCCGTGGTTTAGTGAGCTACGGACTCACGGATTGGATCCGAGTGAGTATTGGCACACACGAACAGATGCAACAGTTTACGGAGCACTTCGTACAATTCATCAAATCTCACTCCTAGGCAAAGGGAACGTAGCAGATAATCATGACAAACAACATTCCTGTCATCACGATTGATGGCCCAGCAGCCAGCGGAAAAGGCACGATTGCAGAGCGTGTGGCGCAAGCCTTAGGGTTTCATTATTTGGATAGTGGGGCGCTTTACCGTATAGCCACGTATGCCGCACTGAAGCGTGGAATTGCTCTGGATGACCCCGAGGCGCTCACGGCGCTCACTCAAACCTTGAGACCGCAATTTCGCCAAGGGGAAATTGAACTCGATGGCGAGCGGATTACGGACTTAATCCGTACCGAAGCTGTCAGTGCGGCAACCAGTAAAGTGGCCTCGGTGCCAGGGGTTCGTGCTGCGTTAACTGTACTGCAAAAGTCAGCAGCACAGGCGCCAGGATTGGTGGCGGACGGGCGCGATATGGGTACCGTGATTTTCCCCGATGCTCAACTCAAAATTTTTATGACGGCTTCGACCCGCGTACGAGCAGAACGCCGTTATAAGCAACTATTAACGCGTGGGGATGCGGCCGATTTGGAAGCCATCGAGCGGGATTTGCGTGAACGCGACGAACGCGATTCTCACCGTGCAACCGCTCCGCTCAAACCTGCCGAGGATGCCCTGATCTTGGATACCTCAGAGATGGGGATTGAGGCAGTTGTAAAAAAAATTCTCCTCTGGTGGAAAGAGCGTATTTAAATATCGTAAAATTACGAATTCCTTTTTCGTTGCCATTTCCCTTTGAGGAAGTGGTGTTTTATTAACTCCACCCTAGAGGAATTGCCATCTGGCGCTCTTTGGGTGTGCTTTTTCTTATTTTCTATACATGACCAACGAAACCAATATGCCCGAATCCTTTGCCGAGCTTTTCGCTGAGAGCGAAAACAACCAGACCATGCGTCCTGGTTCTGTTATCACTGCTGAAGTTGTTCGCGTTGAACACAACTTCGTGGTGGTCAATGCTGGCCTCAAGAGCGAAGCTTATGTGCCTGTCGACGAATTCAAGAACGACCTCGGCGAAGTGGATGTTAAGGTCGGTGACTTTATCGCTGTTGCGATCGAATCCGTTGAAAACGGCTATGGCGACACGATCCTCTCCCGTGACAAGGCCAAGCGTCTTGCTGCTTGGATGAACCTCGAACAGGCTCTCGAATCGGGTGAACTCGTCACCGGTACCGTTGCGGGCAAGGTCAAGGGCGGCCTTACCGTTATGACCAACGGCATTCGTGCCTTCTTGCCGGGCTCCCTCGTGGATACCCGTCCTGTCAAGGACACGACGCCTTACGAAGGCAAGACCTTCGAATTCAAGGTTATCAAGCTTGACCGTAAGCGCAACAACGTCGTGGTGTCCCGCCGCGCCGTGATCGAAGCCAACATGGGCGAAGAACGTGCCAAGTTGCTCGAAACGTTGCAGGAAGGCGCTATCGTCACCGGTATCGTCAAGAACATCACCGACTACGGTGCCTTCGTGGACCTCGGTGGTATCGACGGCTTGTTGCACATCACCGACCTCGCTTGGCGTCGTGTTCGCCACCCGAGCGAAGTGGTTCAGGTTGGCCAGGAACTCCAGGCCAAGGTTCTCAAGTTCGACAAGGACAAGAACCGCGTCAGCCTCGGCTTGAAGCAGTTGGGCGAAGATCCGTGGCTCGGTATCGCTCGTCGCTATCCGAAGGGCACGCACCTCTTTGGTAAGGTCACCAACATCACCGAATACGGTGCTTTCGTTGAAGTCGAAGCCGGTATCGAAGGCTTGGTGCACGTCTCTGAAATGGATTGGACCAACAAGAACGTTGATCCGCGCAAGGTTGTCACCTTGGGTGAAGAAGTGGAAGTCTCCGTGCTCGACATCGATGAAGATCGTCGTCGCATCTCGCTCGGCATGAAGCAGTGCCGTCCGAATCCGTGGGAAGAATTCAACGCTACCCACAAGAAGGGTGACAAGATCAAGGGTCAGATCCGCTCGATCACGGACTTCGGTGTGTTCATCGGCTTGCCCGGTAACATCGATGGTCTCGTTCACCTCTCTGACTTGTCCTGGAACGAATCCGGTGAAGAAGCCGTTCGCCAGTACAAGAAGGGTGACGAAGTCGAAGCCGTGGTTATCGGTATCGATATCGAACGTGAACGTATCTCCTTGGGCATCAAGCAGCTCTCTGGCGATCCGTTCAGCAACTTCGCTGATTCGCACGACAAGGGCAACGTGGTGACCGGTACGGTTAAGTCCGTTGACGCCAAGGGTGCTGTGATCGACCTCGGTAACGATGTCGAAGGTTACTTGCGCGTGAGTGAAATCTCCAGCGAACGCGTGGAAGATGCGACGACCCAGTTGAGCGAAGGCCAGACGGTTGAAGCCCTCATCACCAACGTTGATCGTAAGAACCGCAACATCCAGTTGTCCATCAAGGCCAAGGACGCCGCTGAAGCTCGCGACGCTCTCGACCGCTTGAACAACGATGATGCCGCTTCTGGTACGACCAGCTTAGGCGCTTTGTTGAAGGCTAAGCTCGAACAGAACTAATCGTCGAGTGGGAGGTCAACCATGGACAAAGAAATTTCTCGTGCGGAGTTGATTAAGGAACTCTCTGAACGCATGATGTTACGTGAACGCCAGTGTTTACGCGTGTTCAACTTTATTATGTCGGAAATTGAAAAAACGATAGAACAAGGTGACCGCTTTGAAATACGTGGCTTTGGGATTTTGACCCCGCGTTTCCGTCGTGGACGTATGGGACGTAACCCTAAGAGTGGAATGCAGGTGGAGGTATCTCCCCGCTATACCATTCAATTCAAGCCGGGAAAAACTTTGCGCGAAACGGTTGACTTCCAGCGCATTGTGGATGAAGCGAATCGTGAAGGTTAATTCGCGGTAACGCTCATCACTAACAAGCGAAAAGGCTGCGAATCGTAACGTCGCAGCCTTTTTTGTCGATGGCACTATCTGGGGCCGGATGGCTTCGTGGTAGTGCACGGATTTCTCGATACCGTTACACAATAAATTAGTGGCATTATGGATTTCGAACTGTGGTATTTGGTGTTTATCCCCCTTCTCTTTATGGCGGGGTGGTGGGCCAAAGGACTGGACTCGCGCGAACGCGAACGCAATGCAAAAAATCTTCCTGAAGTGTATTCACGCTCGGTGACCCTATTGGCTGGGGAACATCCCGAACGTGCGGTGGAAACCTTAATTGAAGCCGTGCGTTTGGATCCGGATTTGATTGAGTTGCACCATGTGTTAGGGGCTCTCTTTCGCCGCCGTGGGGAATTTGAACGTGCGATTCGCCTGCATAGTCACTTGGTTCATCGTGAGGATATTCCCGAAGCCGATCGTACCCGTGCCTTAAAAGAGTTGGGCGAAGATTACATGAAAGCCGGGCTCTTTGATCGTGCTGAGGAAACGTACCGTCGTTTGATGGAGAATCCCTCAGAGCACCTCCATGCGTTGAAGGCGCTCCTGACGATTTACTGCATTGAGCATGAATGGACAAGTGCCATTGATATCTCGCACCGCTTAGAAGTCCAAGCGGGCCTTGACTTGGCGCATGAAATTTCTCACTACTACTGTGAGTTGGCTGACCTCGCCCTAGCGCAGAAAGATTTACCCTTGGCACAGGAGCATCTCAACCGTGCCTTGGAAAAATGGCCGCAATCTGCCCGCGCGACGATCGCCTTAGGGGCGATACGTCAGTTGCAAGGGGATAATGCCACGGCGTTGACCCTCTGGAATGGACTGGCACAGTCTCAACCCGATTACCTGCCGCTCGTGATTGGGCGTATTGCCGATACGCTGGTGAAGGAAGATAAACGTGAAGAAGCGCGTCTGATCCTTCATCAAGCGTTAGCCAGCTCGACCCTGATCGATGTGATGCAAGAGGCCATTACACGGTTAGCCCAATGGGAAGGGGTTGACGCCGCGATGCAACGTGTACGCTCGCTCTTGACTGAACGGCCGAGTTTGGCACTCTTTACGCAGATGATCGCGTTGCGAACCCAAGCCAAACCCGAGGAAGAAGAAACCAAACTCTTGTTGGCACTCTTAGAAAAACAAGCACGTCGTGAGTCGCGCTATCAATGTTCCAAGTGTGGCTTTATGGCGTCGTCATTTTCTTGGCATTGTTTAGGGTGCGGGAGTTGGGATAGTTTTCCGGTGCGCCGTGTCAGCGATCCCAAACCGAATGTGGAACGTATTGCGGGCGGGGCTATGGGCTAATGGGCTCCTACTGGAGTGCCATCGGGACGTGCTTACGCCAGCAACTAAAAACTAAATCTCTTGGGATTTGTTACAACCCAAGAACTAGACCGATTTGAGTTGTGGGGGACTTTCCCCTAATATTAAATGGCTGGGATCTAAGAATGACATCGTTATTCTGAAGCGATCCCCTGACAACTATAAGTACAAAAGGGTATCTGACTCATATGTTAAAACGTATTGGTCTTCTAATATTAGCTAACCTCGCTGTGTTCGTCGTACTGTCTGTGGTACTGACGATTGTGCAGATGGTGTTTGGGGTGAATTTCGGCGGTATGGCTGGAAAATCCCTCAATTTAACAACACTCTTTATTTTCTCGATGGTCGTTGGTTTCACGGGCTCGATCATCTCGCTCTTGATGAGTAAGACGATGGCCAAAATGACCATGGGCTTACACATGATCGACGTGAACCGTCCGCAAAATAATCTGGAAGCGTATTTGGTCGATGTGATTCGTTCTCAAACGCAAAAGATTGGTTTACCCATGCCCGAGGTCGGGATCTATGAAGGGGAACCCAACGCGTTTGCCACGGGGGCGAGTGCTTCGGGTTCCTTGGTGGCCGTTTCGACGGGGCTCTTGAATTTGATGAACCGCGAAGAAGTGGAAGCCGTTTTAGGTCATGAGCTCTCGCACGTGAAAAACGGTGACATGGTGACGATGACCTTATTGCAAGGCGTGGTGAATACGTTCGTGTTCTTCTTTGCGCGTGTCATTGGTTGGGTGGTGGACCGCCAGATTCTTCGTAATGAAGATGATGCGCCGGGTGTAGGCTACTATGTGACCAGCTTAGTGCTTGATATCTGCTTAGGGTTCTTGGCTTCGATGGTGGTGGCTTACTTCTCGCGCTGGCGTGAGTTCCATGCCGACGCGGGGGCTGCGAACATTATGGGCTCGACCACGCCGATGATTAACGCATTAAAGCGCTTAGGCAGTATCCAGCCCGAAGAATTGCCGGGTCAAATGAAAGGCTTCGGTATTTCGGGTGGCATCGGTTCCTTGTTAGCGTCCCATCCTCCGCTTGCGGATCGTATCCGTGCGCTGGAAGAACGTCGCTACACGGCCTAATCGCCGCTTGATGGTTTATGCCTCCCCAACGCCATTGGGGAGGTGAAGACAAAACAATGCCCCAGCATGAAAATCATTCAGCTGGGGCAAAGTGTTTATGGGGTAGCCTCCGAGAGATTTAGTAGCTCACGGAGACCTCTAATCCCGCTTCACGGATACGTTCAGCGATATGATCCAGCTCCTCTTTCGTCGCCTTTTGTAAGGTCAAACGGGGTGTTTCACGGTCAATCGTGTAAATCGTGACTAATTTCGGACCAATCGATTTAACGACCTCTAACCAAGGTGTCACAAAGCGCTCGTCAACATTACTGACGTCACGCCCTTCCCAGGTTCCTTTCAAGAACATCGTTTGTATGATGCCGTGTTTGCCAATGGCACGCATTTTGTCGATGAGCTTAGGTAAATCATAGCGACTCGTGGGACGGTCAACCGAGCGAATATAGTCGGTATCGACCGTATCGAGCTTCAAAAGGGGATTATCCACCTTCATGAGAGCTTGAAAGACGGGTTCGCGGTCAATATGGGTCGCGTTGGTTAACACGCTTATCGACGCTTTAGGGGCATACTGATTACGAAGGCGAATCGTTTCATCAATGATTTCTGGGAAATCTGGGTGTAAGGTTGGTTCCCCGTTTCCGGCAAACGTAATGGTGTCAGGTAATTGCCCTTGGGTTTGCATGGCCTTGAGTTTATCCTCTAAGACCGAGATAACGAGGGTTTTGCTGGGCATGCGGGAGTCAGGACGATGCTCATTATTGAGGCCGCATTCACAATAGATGCAGTCAAAATTACAAAGCTTCCCGTCACCAGGAAGCAAGTTGACCCCTAAGGAAACCCCAAGTCGGCGACTGATAATGGGACCAAAAACGGGGCTCGCAAAAAGAATCGTAGACATAGTGCACTAACAATAAGAAAAAAAGAAAACCCACCTTGCTTGAGTGTAGTACAAGATGGGTTGAGAGGAGTGGATTTGAAACGCTTACTAACGGAATCCTAGAGCACACTACCCAGTAGGCCTTGATTGGACTTGGCGATTTCATTCTGAATCTCATCAGCACTATGCTCATCGGCATGTGCTCGGTGTCGTCCAACATAGAGCGCCATAGAGACTAAACAAATCCCTGTGAGGGTTAAGCCCGTGGCAGTCGCCGACCAGAATCCAAAGACGCCATAGGGGCCTCCGACGCTCTCCCCATGGAAGCATAAATAGTAGCCCCCACAGAATCCCACGCCCCAGAGCATGATCCCAAAGATCACCATCGGTAGTTTGGTGACACGGTAACCACGCAACGCAAACGCACTGACACTTTGTAGCGCATCAAACAGGTGGTAGCAACAACCAAAAATTAAGAGGGCCGAACACAGTGAAATCACTTCTGGGTCTTTGGTATAGAGACTCACAATGAAGCCACGGGCAAAGTAAAGACTCGTCACTAAGAGTAAGGAGAGCGCTAAGGCGACGCGTAATGAGCGTTTGAGTGCATGGTACGCGATCGATTCCCATCGGGCCCCTAAGGATTGAGAAACCAACACCGAGCTGGCAATCCCCAAAGATAAGGGGAGCATGTAGCAAAGGGTGGTGATATTCGTCATGATCTGGTGGGCTGAGATCGTCTCAGCGCCTAAACGCGAGACAAGAATGGCCATCCCAGTGAAGCTTGACACCTCGAAGAAGGTCGAGAGACCGATCGGTAATCCAATATGCAACTGTTCCTTGATCATGGACCACTTGGGCCAATTGAATTGCGTGGCACGGAACTTTTCATAGAAAGGATCAAAACGCCACAATGCCCAGAATAAGAGGAAGGAAATCACATTCATCAAGGCAAAGGACACCCCGGCACCGATCCCGCCCATCGCAGGCAAACCAAACCAGCCATACATGAAGATCGCATTCACTGGGGCTTTAAGGGCCAACGTGATGAGCGAGATCCACATGGTGACTTTAGGCCGCGACAGGGCGGCGTTGAGCGAAATAAAGCTACGTGCGAAAAAGGCAAACGGTTGACTCAAAGCGGTGAAGACCAGATAGCCCGCCGCCATACGTGCCACCTCGCCCGTGACGCCCCCGAAGTGGGTCCACATGTCGGTGCTCAGCAACAGAGGGACACCAATGCACGAGAGGGCAATGGCGAGCCAGAAGTTCTGTTGCAACGTTTCGCCAATCTGTCGGTATTGGCGTGCACCGAAGTGATGCCCAGCAATAGGGGAAAGTCCTTGAAGGACGCCAATACCTGCCATGTTGACGCAAATGGTCGCCGCCAAGCCTAAAGCAATGGCTGCTAGGTGTTCGGTGCCTAAGTGACCCGCCATGATGGTGTCAATCGTGCCACCCCCAATGATGGCAATATTCGCGACAAAAATAGGCCCAGCCAATTTGGCAAGCGCCCGTAACGAGGTATCGGGCGGTGGAAGATTGGTTGTCATAAACGATTATTTTTTAACAAAGTTAACGCCGGTTGAAGCCCAGGTCTTTTGATCCAAGACGTAAAAGAGCTCGCCTGAACGAGCACGCCCAGCCGCGGGCGCATAGTTCGGTAAGCTGACGGGCGCGCTGGAGGAGGCGCGAACAACGACGATAGGACAGGTTTCATTACGCGTGAGGCTGTCTAAGGGGCCACCACCGTAGTATTGCAGTACGGCGATCGTTTCGGGATTGATACGGACTGCTTGTACACATTGGTCTGCCTGCCAACCGGCTTGAACGATCAATTTGTCGAGCGAGTGCGCGACCGGCGCCATCGAGCGGTATTCCGTCGTAGGTAAATGGAATAAACCAAAACCCACTGCGGTCACGACGGTCATCCCCAAGGCATTAATCCAAGGACCACGCCAAATGAGAACGGGACGATGGGTTAAACGCCAGGCAAGAATAGTGAGCCAAATGATGCTTGCCAGAAACGCTAACACAAAGCCACGGTCTAAGACCGGACGGACGGTGGGGGCTAAATGGACCACAGACTGGTACATCTTCGGCGGCACCCCGGTATTCCAAGCAAACCAATACAGCCAAATGGTGAGGGTGGCAAGCGAGAAAATCGTGAGTCCAAACCAGTCGAGCGTATTTTCCCAGCCACGTTTAATCGTTAACAAACTAAACGCTGCAAAGACCGTCAAGGCGGGTAGGCAAGATAAAAAGACGCTATCTGCGGACTGGCGCGAGGAAAAGACGACCCCTAAGGCCGTGACTGCAATGACAATGGCCGGTAGAAACAGAAACGGTTGCACTAAGCGACGTCCCCAACGGCATAAGCCCGTGAGAACTAACGGCCAGAGGGGTAACAAGAACCAAAGGGAGTGCTTGGCAAACCACAAATACGTAGAGAGTCCTGCGGGACCGAAATGGTCCATTTGGGTGATTGACCAGGCGCTAAACCAGCGCAACATGGCCGGACCATCCAAGAGATAAGCGGCTAGGGGCCACAGAGCAAAGGCACCCGCGCTCACCCCGATCACCATCATCAACGCCATGTCGCGCGTACGGGGCTGACTCGTGAGGGTGCTCAACACAATCAAGGATTGTGCTAGGAGCCAAACCCCCGCAAAGAGCGTCGAAGCGAGTACACACAATGCGACTGAGAGCCCTGCGAGTAAGCTACCCGCAAAGGGACGCTTCAGAGCATAGGTGAGACTAAAGAGATTGGCAGCCGAAATAGCAATGAGGGCGGTGTCGGGTACCGCTTCGTGTTGACGCGTCAAAATACCAAAGGTGGCGACAAAAAGCAGCACAGCACAGTCAGCAATACTGCGTGCAAAATCCTTGGGACGAGCCTCACCGCCAAAAGCAAAGGCGATCGGTTGCGCTTCCGGACGAATGGCTAAGCGGAAGGTACTGTACCAAAGGGCCGTGGCACTGAGGGTGAACCAGAATAAGCTTGCTAAACGCAAGGCGATGACGTTATCAATGACCCCCCAACCATGGCTACCTAAAAGGCGCATTAAGCCCGCCGAAAGCCAACTCGTTAGGGGCCCCGTTTCGGCTAACACTTCGCCGTGTGCGGCGGGTAGCAACCAGGCACTAAAGGGTTGACTCACGAGGGTAAAGGCAGCACCAAAGCTATCAATGTCGCGAGGCGTCCAAAGATCGTCGGCAAACAGCCCACTCAAGGCAAAAACAGCCAGCAGGAGCAATAACGCCCAACGCGGTAATTTGAGTGCCGCCTCTTGTGAAAGCTTAATGGGTGTCGATCGTTGATTCAGCACAGAACTCTTCCACTACAAAGATCATAAGAGAACAAAAAGGACAGTCCGACGGTGTCAGAGACTGTCCTTTGACCGTAGGTCGATAAGAAAACCGACCTATGAGGTGCAGGTTTGCTGTAATGAAGATTACTTGGCAGCCTTGGCAGCTTCGGCAGCAGCGTCGAGAGCCTGCTTCTTGGCAGCAAACTTGGCGCGGAATTTTTCCACGCGACCCGCTTCAACGATACGCGTCTGAGCGCCCGTGTAGAAGGGGTGGCTTTCAGAGGAGGTATCCAACTTGTAGAGCGGATAGGTCTTGCCGTCGATTTCGATCGTTTCCTTCGTCTGAGCAGCAGAGCGGATGATGAAGGTCTTGTTGATGGACAAGTCGACGAAAGCGACTTCACGGTATTCCGGGTGAATATCTTTTTTCATTTGAAAATGTTTCCTAGTTTTGATTGTCGGTCGCCCTGGCGGCCTTGCGAGTTCGCCCGAACAATCGGGTCTTACAACAGACATGCCATCCCACGTGCCAACTGGGAAGTTGAGCATTATCACAGAACTAGGGGAAGATTTCAACTCTTGGTAGGCTTTTTTGCGGGACGTGAGGAGAAACGTCAAGGTGCTCGAGGACTTAGCCATTAGGACTAAACGGGATAACCCTTAAGCGTTAGCTTAGGGAAGCTTGCTAAAATGAGCAAAGTTCTCTGGCTTTTCCCCTATACATCCTTGAAGTTGGGGATCAAGCTGGTTTTTCTTTAGCCTATTATTCAACCAACTAGAACTCACCATGACTGACATTGCGCGTTGTGTCATCGCGACACGAGAAAGTCCCCTTGCTATGTGGCAGGCTCTTCACATTCAAAGCGTTTTACGCGAACGCTATCCCCATTTAACGGTGGACTTACTGGGGATGACCACGCGTGGAGACCAAATCCTCGATAAGACGCTCTCGAAGGTTGGGGGCAAGGGCTTGTTTGTCAAAGAACTCGAAGCAGCGATGCAAAAAGGGGAGGCGGATTTGGCGGTTCATTCGCTCAAAGACGTCCCGATGGAATTGCCTGAAGGGTTCGAGTTGGTGTGCGTGAGTGAACGTGAAGATCCGCGTGATGCGTTTGTCTCTCCCCAATATGCCAGCTTGGACGAAATGCCGGCAGGGTCGGTAGTGGGAACGGCGAGTTTACGCCGTGAGTTAATGGTGCGTATGAATTATCCGCATTTAACCGTGAAGCCGATTCGTGGTAATGTCGGTACGCGCTTACGTAAGCTCGATGAGGGCGAATTTGACGCTTTAGTGATGGCAGCGGCTGGGTTAAAGCGCTTGGAATTGGGCGATCGTATTCGTTCGATTATTCCGACGAGCGTGAGTTTGCCGTCGCCAGGCCAAGGGGCGTTAGGGATTGAAATTTTGGCCGGTCAAGACGAGTTAAAGTCGCTCTTAGCGTTTATTAATGACGAAAATACGCGCTACTGCTGTACGGCGGAACGTGCTGTGTCGCGTGCTTTGGGCGGATCCTGCCAAGTCCCCTTGGCGGCGTATGCCATTGTGGAAGGTGAAGAGTTGTGGTTACGTGCCCTCGTGGGTAACCATCACACGGGTGAGGCTATTCGTGCCGAAGCTCGCGGTCCCAAAGCGAACGCATTAACGATCGCTCAAGAGGTGGTCGCGTCCTTACGTGCGCAAGGCGCCGATGCGATTTTAAAAGCTGTTCTCGGTTAATTCCGACGAGGATACCGAGAAAAACCCTCAAGAGGCTACGGTAGTGGGTCGTGGCCCCTTCACACCTATCCAGACCGATTTTCCCGCTTCGGAGACAATGATGAACTCGCTCATTCCCGTCATCTTAACGCGCCCAGGTGAGGCCAATAACCAGCTGGCCGATATGCTGGAAGACAAAGCCTTGGACTCTTTGCAGGTTTGGCGTTGGCCGGCGTTTACGATTGAGTTGCCCCCTGAGGATGAGCAAAAACTCCTTCAGGACAGACTGGCGAATCTCGACGATGTGGAAATGGTGGTTCTGCCGAGCCCCGCTGCCGTCACGGCGGTAGCCCACTCGATTGATACGTGGCCAAGCCACATTACCTTAGCCACCGTGGGTGAGGGCACGGCTCGCGTGATTCGGGCCGCTTTTGGGGATAAGGTAAATGTACTTGCTCCTGAAGGGGATGCCGAACACTCCGGTAGTGAAGCCCTCTGGGAGCTGGTCAAACAGCGTGGAGCTCCAGCTCGCGTCCTCTTTTTACGTGGACAAACGGGACGAGAATGGCTACCCAAACAATTTAAGAGTATCGGAAGTGATGTGATTACGTTGTGTGCGTATGTGCGGGTTCCGATCGGACTCAACTACAACCAACAACGTGAATTGTGGCGTGCCGTGGCCCATGCACATCCTCCCCTTTTATATATCACCAGTACCGATGCGGTGGACGCTATTGTGCACGCCTTACATACCGTACCAGGCGCGTTGGAATGGGCGAACCGTGGGCGTGTGGTGACGTTGCATCCGCGCGTGGTAAATCGGTTGCGCGAAGCCGGGTTCACGGACATTGTCGTGACGACCACGGATGTACCGACGGTATTGCAACACATTGAACTCTTTTGGGATCGCGCCCGCCGTGAAGTGAATCTCTCGAAACTCACCCATCCCTCGGACTGAGTCCGTGGCGCGTGAGTAGTAGTACCGAGTTGGGGTGATTTTGGAAAAGAAAATGTGCCCCTCATAGCATTTCGGGCATTTACCATGCACGACGCGTGAAGAGACTCAGTAAACTTGATGTCATCGATTGAGCATGGGACGTTCCATCCGTGAACGGACTCAGGTGTTGATTTGGCGCCGTTTCCCAGTGCCAAATCGATTGGCATTAGGAAAGACGATCAACTATGGCACGCACTTACCTCAGCTTAATTCAGGCGAATCCGATGACGGGGGCGCTTGAACACAATTTTGACAGTATTGCAACGACACTTGCTTCACTGGCTCCCGTCCAAGGTCCTCATTTGGTGGTCCTACCTTGGGGAGCGATCGAAGGCGGAACCGGGGCGGGAGCACTCCGGTGGGCCGATGCTCGTGATCATTATGAAACGATCCTCAATCGGTTAGGCGAGTTAGCTCAAGGGAGCTGTGCCATTGTGGTGCCCTATCGCGATAAGGATGACGAACCCAAAGTCGCGTTTTTCCATCGAGGCACGCGTACTAATTTGGATTTTCAGGGCTTCATTGAATGGGGAGAGGTGCGTTTTGCCCTCGACTTAGCGACGCCGTCGGATCTCTTCCTGGTATTTAATGCGCCGAGCCAAGTCGGCTCAAGCCCGATGAAACGCCCACTACGCGCCAGTTGTTTTGTGAGTATCGCTGGAGGCGACGGGATGTTGATTGCCCGCGGCCAGACGGGATACTGCCAAGATAACACCGTCACTACCCTTCATCCCTGGGAAGCAGGGGTACTGCAATTGGCTCTTGACCGTGAAGGGGATGCGAGTGTCAATATTTCGGAAGTCTACCGTAGCACCCCTAAATTTCCGAGTGTCTGTGCGGATGAGCGCTACGAAGCCCTTCGCACAGGGTTACGCGACTATGTGAAAAAGAATGGGATTAAGGGGGTGGTGCTGGGGATTTCCGGTGGGATTGACAGTGCCTTGTGTGCCATGATCGCTGTGGATGCCCTCGGTGCTGAGGCAGTCAAGGGCGTTCGCTTACCCTCTCGCTTTACGAGTGACGTGAGCTTGGTGGGCGCTCAACGGCTGGCTGAACAACTTGGTTTTGAGTTGATTGACCTACCGATTGAGCCACTCTTTGAAGCCTCGCTTCAAACGTTAGCACCGCTTTATGGCGATCGCGCTTGGGATGTGACGGAGGAAAATCTGCAGGCCCGTGCGCGTGCTGTCCTTTTGATGGCAGTGGCCAATAAAGAAAATCGCCTCCTGATTTGTACGAGTAACAAGGCCGAAGCTGCGATGGGGTATGGGACACTCTACGGGGATATTACTGGTGGCTATGCTCCTCTTATCGACTTATTTAAGGGTGACGTGGTCGCGCTTTGCCGGGCGCGTAATGCCGCAGCAGGACGTGAACTCATTCCCGAGATGATTATTACTCGGGCTCCCTCGGCGGAATTGCGTGAGGGGCAGCTCGATAGCGATTCGTTACCACCCTATGATGAGATCGAATGGGTGATCAGTGCTCTCTTACGTAAAGAGAGCTTACGTGCGTTGCGTACCCGCTTAGGAGACGACACTGTCAATACGATCGTTCATCGCTTCTTTGCGAATGCCTATAAACGTGCACAGGCGATTCCAGGACCCGCGGTGAGCGATATTCCGCTCTCACTCACCGCCTCGTGGGGCTTGGGGCGCGACTGGCTTCACTAAAGGTCTCAGGAGCAATGAAAGCGAAAGGCCTTGAGGGCTTTCCTCAAGGCCTTTATGTTCTAGCGCTTCATCAAGTCGAAGAATTCCGAATTGGTCTTGGTTTGCTTCATCTTGTCGAGCAAGAATTCCATCGCTTCGATTTCGTCCATGTCGTAGAGGAACTTACGCAAGATCCAGACCTTCTGGAGCACATCGGGCTTCAAGAGCAATTCTTCACGGCGAGTACCCGAACGGTTTAAGTTAATGGCAGGGTAGACACGCTTTTCTGCCATACGACGTTCAAGGTGAATTTCGTTGTTACCCGTACCCTTGAATTCTTCGTAAATCACGTCGTCCATGCGGGAGCCGGTATCGACCAGTGCGGTACCGATAATCGTGAGCGAACCGCCTTCTTCGAGGTTACGAGCCGCCCCGAAAATGCGCTTCGGACGCTGTAAGGCGTTGGCGTCCACACCCCCCGTGAGCACCTTACCCGAGGAAGGAATCACGGTGTTATAAGCTCGCGCCAAGCGGGTGATCGAGTCAAGCAGGATTACGACGTCACGCTTACTTTCAGCTAAACGCTTGGCTTTTTCGATCACCATTTCTGCCACTTGTACGTGACGCGCAGCGGGTTCGTCAAAGGTTGAGGCAACCACTTCCCCCTTTACCGAACGTTGCATTTCCGTCACTTCTTCAGGACGTTCATCAATCAAGAGCACAAAGAGGGTGCAGTCGGGGTGATTCGCAGTAATGGCATGCGCAATGTGTTGCATCAAGACGGTTTTACCCGACTTCGGAGGAGCGACCACCAAAGCGCGCTGTCCTTTACCAATGGGGGCAATGAGGTCAATGATACGGCCGGTGATGTTTTCATCGCCGCGCATGTCGCGTTCGAGCGTCAAGTGCTCGGTCGGGAAAAGCGGGGTTAAGTTTTCAAACAGCCCACGATGTTTCAGACTTTCCGGGGGTAACCCGTTGACACTATCGACACGCACCAATGCGAAGTAACGTTCCCCATCCTTCGGTGTACGGACTTCACCCTCAATCGAGTCGCCCGTGTGTAAGTTAAAGCGGCGAATCTGAGAGGGAGAAATATAAATATCGTCCGTGCTGGCTAAGTAAGAGGTGTCCGGGCTACGCAAAAAGCCAAAGCCATCGGGCAAGACTTCCAAGGTACCATCACCAAAGATTTGTTCACCGGTTTTGGCTTTCTTTTTCAAAATGGCGAACATCAACTCTTGCTTGCGCATGCGTTGAGCATTTTCAATTTCAAGAGCATACGCCATATCCAACAGTTGCGAGATATGTAAGGATTTGAGGTCAGACAGATGCATAGAGTGCAGTGCGATTGCAGTCGGGGCAATCGTGAGAGTATAGAGGGTGGTTAAAAGAGTGAATCCTCACGAGGGGTATACCGTAATTCGGGATGGGGGTACTTTGTCGTTTGGGTCGAAAAAGTACATCAAAGACGCGTCGTTACGAGCACTCGGAGGGAAAACGATTATTGTAAGAGGGAAGAACACGGGGTTCCTCCCTCTCATTTAGGCATTAGTCAGCAAGCACGGAGCTGATGAACGCATCCAAGGTCGCCTGATCGCAGGAACCGGTGCGACGAGCCACAGCCTGACCATTCTTGTAGATGATCATCGTGGGAATGCTCTGAATCCCTAATTCCACGGCCACAGCGCTCGATTCATCGCAGTTGTATTTCACAATCTGGACTTTACCAGCAAACGTCTGGGCTGCTTGGTCGAGTTTCGGAGCCAACATACGGCAAGGACCGCACCACGGGGCCCAGAAATCGACCACAACCGGGACATTGGACTTCAAAACCACTTCATCAAAGTTGGCATCAGTAACGTGAACGAGTTCGCTCATGAAAGTACTCCTAACGGGAGAAATAACGTCCGACTTATCGACTCTTGTCGCTAGAAAGAACAGAGGAAACCGTGTTGAGACAACACGTAGGACGGGACGTCGATTCAATAGAAAAAATGAGAAAGAAACCTCGTGATAGGCGAAAAGCCAGAGGTTATTCGTCACAGGCACACGCTCAACCTAAGGGTGCAGTAACCGCGGTGCTGTCACGCAGTGCTGGTAATAGTAACACTCTTGACGCGGTCCGTGCGTAGCGGAATGTAAAAAAATCTGAGCGGTTGGGGATTTTTTGTCAGAGCAACGCGACTTTGACAGTTTAAAGACCGGAGTGGCAGTTGTGTAA
>CAJJMF010000032.1 GCA_905192805.1 uncultured Sutterella sp.
CACGACGGACAGCACGAATAAAGCGTCGACGCCTCCCATAACGAGCGCCACGAACGCTCCCCGCATGGCGAGCCCTCAAAACCCCATCACGGGGACCGCCACCCCGGCCCCACGGGTTCATGTGGCCCGAGCGACCGCAGGGTCTCCCTTGACGCTTAACGTGGAAGGTTTTCCCGTGGCGATTGCCGCTTGGGACGTGAGTTGGGATAACCCCATGCCCTCCGTGCGTCATGAACGCTGGCAAAGCCGTAAAGAAGCCCAACGGCTGGGCGGGCGTCCCGTTAATATGGCGAGTGTCGCCCACACGTGGCGCACCGCCTTGCAAACGGGTCAGCCGGCAGAGACTTCAGGAACCCCGTCGGACGTCTCCGACCCGACGACGCAACGCGCTGCTACCTTTGGTAGCACTGAGGCGACGCCCACGATGGCAGCCCTCCACGTGACGCTTACCTCCCCAACGGCAACGAATAAAGGAGAGAATCAGGCTGAGGACAGGGCAAACCACGAGGCGACGCTCGTCGCGAACGACGCGCGGTTTGCTGAGCCCATGGACGAGCCCCTTTTAGACGACACCCCCAACGCCGACGTTGAGGACGGTGGGGCGGTCACGCACGAGGATGAGGCTACTCCTCCCTCTGAGCCCCGCTCCGACCCCAGATTCGGGGCCGCGGGCCGCTCGGGTGCAGGGGAAGGCTACTACGCGCCTGAGTGTTTTATTGACCTCAATACCCCAACGCCTTGTCGTCTCGTGACCCCGATCGGGGAATTTCTCTTAATGACGGAGCACGACATTGCGTTTGAAAATGAGCAGCGTGAAGAAATGCTCGAACTTTTTGGTGCGAACGCGTGGGGGCTCCCCGAGGCCCTGCGTCACGAAATGGGCTACACGACAATCGACTTACCCGAACGACTGCCCTGGGACTGTTTTGAACCCGTCTATCGACTCTGGGTCTTAACCCGCGGGATGACGTTAGGCAATGACCCGTTACCCACCGCTTTTTGTGCGACGGAAGAAGACCTGCGGGAGGCCTGGCGAACGGTTGCCCAAACCATCGCCCAACACGAACGGCGTCAAGCGGTCGACGCCTTAACGGGTATCTTTCGTGAGGAAGGGTCCGATACGTTGCGCGTCGCGAACCGTTTAGACGATGCTCGCGTGGCCACCCCGACGCTCAGCTTTGCCTCGTGGGTGGAGGCATTGAGCGAGACCGAACGCGCTGCGCTCACGAACGCTCGTCAACACCCCCATCAGGCACCCCATTGCGCTACAGAGCACCCGAGAACCGCGACCGAGGCGACCCGTAACGCGTTCAACGACGAGGATGCCCATGATGCCCATGATGACCATGAGGGCGCTCTCCCCGCCCTCTTGCGACCGGTTGCGCCCGCGTCACGAGGCCACTCCGCGTCTTACCCCGCGGGAACGAACGATCGTGAACGCGCTCGCCCGGCCTCGGGGCGTGCCTCCGGGGCGTTAACCCCCTCCGCCCACGATACCCAAGGTCTGTCGTCAGTTGCGCTGCCTGTGATGCTCCCCTTAGGGCACTTGGTGCGGGCGAGTTGGGACGCGTCCAAAGCGTGGGTCAAAAGCAGTCAACCCGCACTGCGACTCCTCCTTCAGGTGGTCTTCACGGCCACCACACTTTGCCTCTGGCGACTCTGGCGAACGTTCCGCTTTCTCGTCCTCTGGACGTGGGCGAGTCGCTTTCACCAGATGGTGATGGTGACGCTCCTCGCGATTATGCTCTTAATCGTCTATCGAACGGATGAGATTGTGGACGTAGCGCCCAATGCGAATCTCATGGGGTTAGACGTACAGACGCTACGCACACTCCCGCCCAACACCGTGTTTACGGTGGATGTGTCGCGTGTGAACGAAGCCTTTTTGTGGGCAAGTGTCGCGGAATACGCGGGGGTGGATAGTCATCGGTTGCTTCCTGACTTCACCCACACGAATCGTCAAGAAACCCATTACTACCAGGCCTACGCTTATGCGATTGGGCACCGTAGTCCGCTCCCGGCCCTGCGCCAACCCGATGTCGGGGACTTGATGGTCAAAGCCTTGACGATTGAAAAGAGCCTCATAGAGCGCCCCATCACGGTGAGGGTAAAAGGCATCAAAACCACGATCCCCGCGACCCAAAACGGGGTCTTAACGGACGTCGTCGATTTAACGCCCCGGCTTCTCTGGCGCTGTGGGTTACTCTACGTTTCCCCCGAGGCGATTGAAAAGGCGCTCTATGCCACGACCCACCCTGAGACCGACACCCTCGCCGATTTGGCCGTCGGGAAAGCCCTCTGGGAAGACGTGTGGGCACACGTGAGCACCAACACCTTGATGCCCACCACCAAGGCAGAGCGCACCGTCTTAACGACGATCTTTGATCGGGTCGAAAACGCCTGGCGAGACGCCTGGGAGGCAGTCAAAGCCTTTTTGGGCTTTACGCCGAGCGTTATCAATGACCCCACAACGGTAAGCCCCACGACCCACGGGGCGACACCCGCAGAGCGCACGCCCCTGTCGTTAACGAGTGACCGTGGTGTAGTGGCACCCACAACGCCCCCGACGTCCGTGGCGTCCCCGACTCCCGCCGACCCCGTATCGCCCACGGGGAACACAACGCCGACGGGCACACCGGCGATTCTCGCGAGCGAACGCTTGCGTGTGGCCAAAACGGATCGGCCTGACACCGCTCGCGTCAGTGCCAACGAAGAACGCCTGGACAAAACCGGGGGTGAGCGTACCCACCCCGAGCACTCGGACCCCCGTGAATTCACGGACCTCACGGCACGTGCCTTTGCCCCCACGCACCTAGAGTGGGTAAAGGGCAGCGATACCGCCCAGCGTCACGGGACGCTACGCAACGATACCACCCGACACCCATAAGGAGAGAAACGTATGAGTAACACACCGAACGTGCTCACGAAGGAGCACCCCGAGGCAAGCCCCTTGAGTGTCGGGGAAGCCCGTCAAGAAGAAATCCGCACGCTGGGGTTTTACGATTCGGACCCGCTCTTAGCGAACGCGAAACGCATTACTGACCTCTTAAACGCTCACCCCGAGTTGGGGCTCGGGCGGTACGATAAAGCGCGACAACGCCAAGCCGCGGCCAAGGCTCGCGAGGCGATGAAGGACGCGAACCCTTGGGGCACGCCCTCGTCCGTGCCCCACGCGGGGGTGTCGGAAGAGGCCCCACGCATTCATCCCGTATTGGCACGCGTCGAGGGGCTCAACCGCGTAACCATCGAGCAACCCGACACCACGACCCCAACGTCGCCCCTCCCCACGGCAGCAAACGATGCGCTCCCTCTGGTGAGCCCACGGGTGGCGTTTGACGCGTTAAGTGATGAACAGACCCCATCGATGGCGGACGCGGACGAGGAAGCGGAGACGCTCGAGGAGGACACGGGGGCCCAAGCGTCGGCGGACGGTGTCGAACCACCCAACGACCCAACCCTTGAGCGCACCGAGGCAACCATCCCCCAAACACCACCGACAGCGCAACCGACACCGCCCACCCTCAGCCCCGCGGGAACGCAACAGGGAGCGATGGGGGAAGGGAAAGCCGAAGCGGGAACGGATGGGGAGGCGCAGACCTCCCCCCAACGCCCCCGACTTCCTCGGCTCTCCTTAGGGAGCGCGGGGATTCATCCGCACACGGCGCTTTTTGAACCCCCACAGCAGTTTTACGAAGCGGCCCGTGGGATGCGCACGTTACCCGTGTCCGCGCGTCGGCAAGTCGACTTAACGCTCGCCCAGCTTGACCAAATCCGCTACCTCTTTCCGATGGTCACAAGCGAAAACGTTTTAGTCACGATGATGGCGCTCGCCTGGCATGAATTGCGTAATCTCTCGCCCTCGCGCACCGAAACCTATTTAATGGCCTTAAACCAGGCGGGGTTACACAAGTTTTTTAACCGCCTGACGCTCTGCGCCGAAAAGGTCGCACGGCGGGGGCTCGCCCGCAGTCGCTCGGCTGCGCTCACGGACGAAGCGCGAGCGACGAGTTTAGAAAATGCGATGTTCCCCTCCCTTTTGCGTACCGTCGCGACCCAATTGCGGGCGACCAGTTGGGACGCGATTCACGATGGGCATTTGATTACGCAAAAAATGGCGTATCACTACGGGATTATTCGCTATGCGCGTAGCCTCTCGACGGGCTTTTTTAAGCGGCTCAATCGCGTCTTTCGTCAAGGGGACCCCATGGGCTTTAGCGCCTTGGGGCTTTGGGAAGCGCACACTCCGTTGATTATTGCCGAGCGTTTAACACCGAGCGTCCTTAAGCTTGTGGTGGAAGCGTGGATTCAAGACCCCCATGTGGGACTTGTGCTCTTTCAGGAACCCGCCGGGCGCGACATTCTCCCGATGCAATTTGGGATCCCCACGCTCGTGGATCGAGAGGGTCGGTTTGCCTCGCTCTTAGCGTTAGATACGACGAAACTCCCGGCGCTACTCGAGCATCGCTTAGGGGGCATCACCTTAACGCATGCCACCGGGTTTATTCATCTTCCCTTAGGGGAACGCTTACCTCCGGTGCTCCCCTGGGTACGCACCTTAGCCGAGATTGCCTATAACCAATCGATGTTGGCGAAAATCGCCTCAGGGAAAGCCTCCGGGATGAGTGAATTTGAACGTCTCCGGTGGGTCAATACCTTTGAGCGCCTCATCGAGGCGCCCGTGCAAGACCATGGACGTCGCCCCGAAGTACGACACGAACATCCCTTGGCGGGCGAAATTTTGCGTGAGTACCAAGCGCAGCGCCAAACAACGCTCGAGGCGCTACGCACCTGGGCCCACGAAGGGCGCGCGTTAAATGCACAGGAAAGTGCGTACTTAGACGAGTTAGACGACTATCGGGAGCGCTGTCAAGCGGCGATCAAAGCGGGACGCCCCCTCCCACGGCGACCCAAAACGTTAGCCGAGCGCCTCTTTGATCGGGACGTGGCCCGACTGGCTCGCGATGAGCGTGCCAACGCCACCCCCATCAAAGTCACGACCCGTAAAGCCAATGGGGAAGCAACGGAACGGCTTATTCATCGAGGCAATCGTCAAACGAGCGCAGTGCGTGCTGGCAAGGAAGGAAGCGCTGAGATGACCGACGAGACGAGCGCCGAGGTGGACGTCGATAGGAATGTCGATGCGAACGTCATGAGGGCGACCCCAGCAGGGCACGCAACGAGCCGTGATACGCAAGGCAGCACCGTGACGGGGCAGGAGACAACCACAGCGTTGCCCCAGGAAAACGCTCCTCTTAAGGAACCGCTTAAGGAACCGTCTGGGACCTTAGGGACCTTAGGGACCGTAACCACCGCGGTATCCCCCGCCCAACACGCTCACTGGTTAGACATTCGGCTCGAAGCCGCCAAACGGCAACGCCAGGCGCAAGAAGATGCGGATCTAGCGAAACTTCTGGCCGGCATTCCGATTGTGAATGAGTCGGACCCCTATGCCGATTTACGGCACTACAAAGAGGGACTCTTACGAAGAGCGCAGGCTCGCGGGTTGACGGTGAGCCCCGAAGCGCTTGCCGTTCTCTGGGCACCGATTCCGGTGGAACGTTTAGAGGCCCTGCGTGCCAAAGCTCATGCGTTAGCCCATGATTTAGCCGATGCTGCCCCGATCGATGGGGAGGCGACCCCTACGCTAGCGGGCATGGAGTTAACCGCTAATGACCTCTCGCCCACCTCGGTAACGCAGGGCGACCGCACCCCCAGTGCATCGACTCCCGTCACGGCCTTAGGGGAGAAGAGTTCAATTACCCCTTTGCATCCCCTCTTTCAACCAGGGCGTCACCCTCGGGACGATATCGCCTTTGGGGAAACGGTACCCGTGAGTGCAGCCCGTCGACAAAAAGGGAAAGCGGGTAAGACAAAGCGCCAGGCGACCGACGCTCTTCCCGTGACGCCAAAGACCAATGAGGACACGTCAGCGCCCACCGTGCTCCAAACCCACTTTGCAGTCTATGACGATGAGGTGGAGGAAGAAGCCACGACACAGGTGACGACCGCCGAACCCGCGAGCACCCCTGCCCCCACGGGGTCGACAGTGAGCGCGGCAGATAAGCGCGAACCGGAGAACCTCACCCCTCTCACGAGTGAGGGGGTGCCCTTTGCGAGCGAGGCGTTAGCCAGGGAGGCGTCGCTTGCCGACGACGCTCCGGCTCCTGCGAAGGGGACCCCAACGAAACCCACCCAACGCCCGGAAACAACCGTGACGACGGGGACGACAGGGATGAGCAGAGCGACCGGGAGGAGGAGCGCGAGCCATAAAACGAGCGATAAAGCGAGCGATAAAGCGAGGAATCACGCCAGCGAAAAAACCAGCGAAAAAGCCACCGTCTCGACACGGTCCGAGGTCACCCCAACCGACACGGATGAGAACCCCTACGGGGACTTAGCGGACTTTTTGGAGGACTAGCATGACGGGGGATTCTCGCTTTCAACGCCTGCGGTGTCGCGTCACCCACTGGGTGGGACTGGTACTCACCTTAGGATTACTCGTGAGCCCAATGACCGACCCGCTCGCGGCCACGGTCTGCCGTGGGCACTTTATTAACCCCGTGACGGACGTGTGTTGGTCGTGTTTATTTCCGGTCAAAATCGCCACGACGCTCACGATTCCCTCCCCGGCGGGGACACTTCCCGACATTGACACCAACGCCGCGCCCGTGTGTTCCTGTGGGACGGGATTAAACCGCCGTGTCGGACTCAACATGAGTTATTGGGAACCGATGCGCACCGCGGAGATCGTCCAAGAACCGGGTTGCTCCCCCACCTTAGGGGGCATTTCGCTCGGTAACCCCCTCTCCCGTGGGGCGGGTGGCACAGCGGTCGCCAAAGCCCGCATTGAGGGTGTCAAAGGGGGACGACATCACCGTGGGATGAAACCCACCCAACGGGATTTGAGTTTTTCCCATGTGCACTGGTTTATGACCCCGTGGCTCTTTATTACGGAGAGTCTTCTCGATAGCTCCTGCTTAGATGCAGCACCCTTTGACTTAGCCTACCTCTCGGAATTGGACCCATTGTGGAACGATTCGATTGCGAGCTTTGTCTTGGCCCCCGAAGCCTCGCTCTTTGCGAACCCCATTGCGCAAACGGCCTGCATTACGGACTGTGCGGCAGCGAGCCTCGGACTTCCCATTAATACGCTCTTTTGGTGCGCGGGGTGCCAAGGGGGACTTTATCCCTTAACGGGCTTTACGAGTAGTCTGGCGAACCCCGTCGCCCGCTGGCACCTCTTAACGGAACGCTTTGCGACAAAACTCGCCCGTGAGGGGCTCCTGTGGACCCAATTAGGCAGTGCCGGGCAATGTGGCCCGGCGTTTCAGCCGATTTTACGCAAAGACAGCTGGCGCTTTCAGGTGATTTACCCCCAAGGGATGGAACCCAATCGCCCCTGCTGTCGCCCCTGGGGGCGCACGGTGCAACGTGACTTACGCGTGTTACCCCCGGCGGGGAGTGACGGGGCGATTCTCCTCTGGGGACGAAAAGACTGTTGTGAAAGCGTTCGTCCCACGTCGCTCTTACGGAACCCGACGGGATCCTAACGAGGACAAGCAAACACGTCAACGAACGACCCCAACGACTCTGAACGAAGGCAACCATGATGAACGATCCCAACCCTAACGACCAGATGAATACACGGGTGAATACGCGGGTAGATGACCCACTTAAGCCTCCGCGGAATGATTCACTCAATGAGGCGCTAATTGAGGCGCAGACTGAGGCGCAGAATCGCGGGATGACTGAGTGTCACAACGCTCACCCCTCTCCGGTTTCCGAGGACGGTGATGGCCAGGCTTCTACTCCCGCCAAGACCCCGAGTCAGGACGCGGTGACGCTCAAGATGGCAAAAACGGTGTCTTTTACCCACACCTCAGGGCGCACGTTTAACGGGATGACCAAAGGGACGGCTGAAGTACGCTCAGAACTAGGGTCCAAACTACCGTCCGACATAGGGTCCGAACTACGTTCCGACATGCATTCAGTAGAAAGGGGGTGGGCCACGGTGGTGGATATTCTCGCTGCCGTCTTAGCCGCGGGACTCGTCTTAGCAGTGGGACTCCCTTGGGGCGAAACGTTGCCGCCGGTACCTGCTCGCGTGGCGAACATGCTGAGAACCCCCGAGGTCGTTCTGACCGATCAAAGCGAACAAGGAAAGCAAACGGCACCAGATGTACGATTAACGCCGATGGCACGGATCCATGCGCTCACGACGCCAGGGCTCGCGGTGTCAGCCGTTGAAGCCACTGCTTTAGCCGTTGCGACGACGCCCGTGGCAGAACTAGGAGCTAAGGCTGAGACGGGAGTCCAAGCCACGGGGAAAGCAGACAAAGCAGACGACGCTAACGACGCGGCGGAGGCGTTGGAGGCGTTTTCCCCGTTCGCGTCGCTCCCCTCAACCATCACCCTCTCGACCCAACGTACCCCCACACACCCCACTGTGCGGGTGATCGGGCGACTCGTCTTAACCCAAGGCATCCCCTTAACGACCCACGATCCCGATTGGGTGAGTACCTTGGAGACGGAGGCGAAGGACGCAGTGCGCTCGGGTCAATGGGCTCAGGCGCTTGAGAATGCCGAAGCCACGTTCCGCCGTCAATGGGACGCACCGCCCGGTGTCATGATGGGGATGCTCACGGTTAGTCGTCGGGAAACCTACCCGACGCCCTATGCAGAGTGGTGTCAACACCAAGGAGGCGCAGAGGTACTCTCTATGCGCTCGCTTCCCGTTCAGATGGCGCTTTCGACCTTTTCTCGCACCTACCTCTTTATCGATACGGATAACCCCGTGCAGGCGTCGTTTTTCGAACGGTTCCTGACAGGAGCGGAGCCTTTACGGAAGGCACTGACCGACCGTGTCGGACGTCACCCCACGGCTACGAAGGACGCTGGGGTAGAGAGCGTGCTCGATCTCACTCACCTACGCATCGTGTTCGTCAAAGGGAATTTAGCCCACTGGCGGGACCGCTTAGCGAGCCTTATGCCAAGCGAGGGTGTGCTTCCCCTCCCCCTTTACTTTGATCAAGGGGGAAGCCTCGCCGCACGGTTACACGTGACAGCCTTACCCACCTTTGTGCACCTCACGGCGGAGGTGATGGATCTCTGGACGCCGGCGTTAACGGCGGATGGCCATTCGCTCGATCCCTTGCCGGAGGGCTGGGGAGGGTGGCCAATGGGCGCATCCACCGAATCCACCCCATTAAAAACCACGAACGCTCTACCCACCCGGGAGGCCCACCATGAGTAATCGCCAGACGACTAAGACGCCCATCACGCGAACCCAGACAATGCCGATGAGAAAAGTTTTGACAACCCGTGTAACGACACCCCTAACGGGGAGGGCGTGTCTTGGCACGGTCCCGACCTCACAACGAGGGCAGTCCCTCTCCATGAGGGGGGCGTCCTGGATAGGGCTCATGGCGTTCCTCACACTCGCTTACCCAGCAATGGGCGAGGACGTAAAGGACGAACGGGCAGCCATCCCGTCCGACACGACGACACCCACAGCCCTCACGGCACCCCCGAGGGAGACGGCGTCTACCCAGTGGCTTTGGGAAGCCAAACCCGTACGGGTGGTCACGCTGGAGACGAACGCCACCAAGGATACGACCAGGGAGCAAGCAACAATGGTCGCCTCGACCCTGAGCCCCAGTCAACCGTCGTCCAGTGAGCCTAAGGCTTTGCATCCCGACACGAATCGAGCGGACGGCGGGCGTGAGAAGACAGCATTCCCGTCACCTAACGCTGAACCCATCACTCAGCCCTCTACTCCAGCCTCAACGCCCAACGTCACCTTAACGCTCTGGTGCGATACCCATTACCCCGAGGCGGTGATGGAATCCTTAGCGAGAGAAGCCTTACGACTAAGTCGGATCCCGCATCTGCGTTTAACCGTGGTCTTTGCGGGGTTACCGGGGCGACTGGTGAATCATCAAGCGGACGACCTACGTCAACGCGCCAACGCGACCCTCAAACCCTTGCAGGCCGCTGGAATTGGCATCACGATTGATCCGCCGACGTTACGCCATTGGCGTCGTGTCTGGGCAAACGTGAACGGGATCACGGAGCATGGCGACAAAACCAATCCCCACCCCACATCCCTGTCCGCTTCGACCACGGGCAATCCGCCCGATCGTGAGGATGCTCAGGACGCGACGGCCTGTGATGCCACGACGTCATTGAACGTAGGTCCCCTCCCCCGCTTACCGCTCCTCGTGGTGGAGGTCTCGGGCGTAGGATCGAATAGTCCATCCCATTCTGCCACGGCTACGACGGCCAACACAGCCACGACGGCCACGACAACCACGGCCACCACGGCGAACGTGGTGCTCGTCGAAGGCGCAACGTCGCTCGAAGTGGCCTTGGGGCGACTCTTAACCCAAATTCCTCAGACGGCGAGCGAGCTAGCGTTTTTCTCTGGCCTCGAAGCGGTCTTAGGGGAACGGGCAGACGAGCCCTCCTCCGGTACGGAGCGTGGGTCGGGAGTCTCTAAGGCGTCCCCAACCTCGCCAACTTCTCCCTCGTCGCTCATCTCTACGCTCACGTTTCAATCGCCTCGCGACTGGGCCCGCGGGGAAAGAGAGGCCCTAGCCCTCACTCGACAACTGGGGGTACCTGCGGGGGTGTTAGCGACGCTCACAGAGCGTCAAGCCAACCGAGGCGAACAGGGCGAACCCGAGGACGGCGTGAATCCGTCCCGTGTGGCGCTTCGGGCCACCGTGCGGGCGCTCCATCGTGGGGATTCGTTGGCGCGGGAAACGGGGTCAGAACGTTTAGAGCGCCTGCGTCAACGTGGCGCCCTAGCGCTTGAGAGTGAATGGGTGGGAGGAGATCATGATGACTAGTGGGACGACTTTTCTCCGCCTTGGGTGGGCGCATCCCCAACACACGCTCGTACGTTTGGGGCGGACGGCATCGGTAATTAGCGTCCTCATGGCTCGCTTCACCACCCTGCGTTCGATCCCGAGGGGGAACCTAGGGGGCGAGGTGCGATGTGCCCGTCGTTGGGCCCTGGCGTTCGCTATCAGAGTCGTAGGCGTCGTGGGTGTCGTGGGTGTCGTAGTCGCTCCCGTGCAGGCTTCAACGAACGATGCGCTCTGGGACGACGTGCGAGCACGTCAACAATCGCTTCCCATTGATCGGGCGTTAGCCAACCCACAAGGCTACGTGACGGTACCAAGCGACACGGACCCCGTGATTCAAAAAGCCACCCGTGAGTGGGGCGATGGGGCCACCCGGCTCTTTACTCCCGGTAAAACGGAAGTGCTCCGTTGCCGTCCCGAGAGTGATCCCACGTGCCGTGCGGTGCAAGTCTTGGATCGTGGATTTCCTGAGCGACCCACGTTGGATACGGCCATTAATGTGGAGCGCGATGCGTTGGTCAAAAAGGCCCAACTCCCCTCGGAGCCCAGTCACTCGACGGGTGGCTGCAGTCCCTTAACGCTAACGCTGCCGGCCTCGAGCCACGAAGAGGTCTGTCGACCGGGCGCAGCCCCCCAGTCGGTGCGACAAGTCTTTGGGGCCAAACGCGATGGGGAGCTTCTCTTAGCCTTTTTTGGCTGTGTAACGAGTAAAACGACGACCGTGACGGATACCTGCACCCGTACGCGTGAGGTGACGACCACCACCCCCACCTGGACCGACTATGCCTGTCCGGTACCGACGCGTACCACGACCCAAACCCGCACGATCACCACCGACGTGACCCTCAGGGCCACGTTTGCCGAGCGTTGTGTGGAGGCGCCCGTGGTGGTCGAAACCGTGACGTGTTCGCAAAAGCGTATTACCCACACGGAGCCCGCGTGTCCGGAGGGGAGCAACATCACGGTGACCTTTGCGGCCACCGGGGTGATGAATGGCATCAATCGTCAATTAACCGCGACCCACACCTGTGGGAGTACGGGCGTGATTGCGTTGCAATTAACGGGATTGACGGTCGCAAAACTGCGTGCGGGGACCACGTCGGCCACCTACCGATCGGGTACAGCCACGTACCGCTATCGGGTCAATTCACTCACGTGCGAGAAAGGAAGCTGTCAGGCGGCTGTCTCGGCCGACATGATGGTCTCGGGCCGTGTCACGAGTCACTTAGGGGGGATTCTGGTCTACCCCGAAGATGGGTCACTCAAAACCACCTACGAGTGGATCGATGACTGTGCGCCGTTGGTGTCGGGCATGGCGGAGGGTTCCAATCATGCGTAACAACGGTCGCGAAAAGAGCATCATGGCACCGAGCGGGGCGTTTGAGAAAAGATGCCCGCAACGAACGCTCGAGCCCCTCCCGACATGGGGGAACGGGAAGCCAGTGGGTCCGAACGTGAGTCCTGTGGGCCATGTGGATCGCTTGGGCCTCATCAGTGTACTTTTGGGCGTTGTGCTCCTAGGGTCCGTCACGGGGGCAGTGGCAGCGGAACGCCAGTGTACGGTCGTCTCACGTACTTGCGCCGAAACTGCGACGGATGGGACGGGCGAATGTATCCGTTGGGAAAACACCTATCGCTGTACCCGTGCGACCGAGGAAGCCGGGCGCTGTGAGCGGGTGGTCGCGAGTACCCTGGGGGCCGTGGCCACGGCAACGAGGTGTCTCACCACCGTGGGGGACGTGTGTACCCAAACGGAAACCCGATTCACCTCCCCCACCCGGGTCGTGGCCGACGGTGTGACGTTAGTGAACTACGTCACGCACCGCGAGGACGTGAGCCATGTGAGTGGCCCCGTGCCCACCACGCCCACAGGGGCGGCCTGCACGTTGACGGAGCGCCACTGTGCGGACAGCGCTGCACGGACCCTTCCCTATACAAATGCCCCCGAGGCCAGCGATACGGTCGAGGGGGTCTGCTGGAAGGAAGAAGAAACCTATGCCTGCTCGATGCCGCCGGAATCGGGGGATGCGACAAAGGCGAACGCCTGTGCCCCGCTCGTAACGGCCGGGTGTACGTTGCTCGATGATGTGCACTGTGCGGTCACCGACACCCACGGCGTCTGCCAGCGCTATGAAGCGACCTTTCGCTGTACGGGCACGGCAGAGAGTGCAGGGAACGTAGGAACGGGACTCACCGTCGTGGGGGAAGGCACGTCTGCCCCGACCACCACCATCGGTCAATGGGAAACGGCCGCGTGTGACGAAAAAACGGCTGTGTTAACGGGCGAAGGCCTCACGTGTACGACCGAGAGCACTTGTGTTTCCGAGGTGAGCGACGTCTGTCAAGCCGAGCGCGTGACGCTCACCTGCCAAAAGACCACCCCCGGGAACTGTGAAGCGCTCAATCCCCTGTTGTCGGACACCCGTTGTCAACGGGCCTCGTCCTTAACCGGGTGGGCGACGTTTTCGAACGACGTGGATGAAACCCTCGTCTGTCACGCCAAGACGTTGCCAGAGTTGCCGAGCGTGAGCGGCGCCACTAGAGGCATAACAGGAACAGCGGGAACAGCCGAAACCTCGGGAGCCGTGGGGAGTACAGGAGTGGCCACGCCACCCCCGCTACAGAGCGAAACCCAAACGGTCCCGCACTGGACGCTCGAGGGGACGGAGGCAGAAGCGAGCGTGACGGACGATGGACTCCTTCTTTTAAACCCCGAGACCTTAGCCCTAACAGAGGGCGTGGGGGTGCGTTGTTCGCTCACGCAAACGACCTGTACGGGTCCCGGCGGGTGGCGCTGGGTCGATGGCATGCTCACCTACCGCACCTGTTGGGAAAAGACCGTGGAGAAAGCCTGCACGGTCATGAACGGGGACGGGGCGGATGGGGACTGCGCGAAACTGCGTCACGATCCCCAGTGCACGTGGGTACGCTCCACCTGTCCCAGTAACGATACGACCTGCCCCGAGCCCACCGAAGTCTATCGGTGCACGACCCCAGCGACCGAACTTAGTATGGGTGAGCGTTGTGACGGGAGCGATTGTGTGGGGGATCTGTGTGCCCCGACGGGGGCCTTAAACGACAAAACCATGGTGCAAGCCTTGGTGCAGTTAGAGGTGGCCCGTCAACTCTCGATTTATGGGGATGTGACCAATAACGCCTTTTTCGTAGGCGAAGCGCTCTCGTGCCGCGACCGTTCGGGAACGTCGAGCTGCTGTATGCGAGAGGTCACCAACACCGAAACCACCTCAAACGCTGCCTTCTCGCAAATGGTGCTCTTTGCAGGGGCAGCGGCTGTCGAAGGCATCAAGTACGTGGGGAGCCCCTACGTTTACGATGCGCTCTCGTGGTCACCGCACACCTCTGGGATTCTAAAAGCGCTCTATGGGAATGCGCCCGATGGCACTTATAGTCCGAGTTTTTCCTATTGGGGGGTGACCGCCACCTATACCGCAACGGGTTGGCAATTTTCGTTTTCGGGCGCGGGGCTCCTCGCCTCGGCCGCGATTTCGGCCTATGAGCGCTGGAGCGCGTGTACGGCCGAAGACGCCCGCGTTGCCATGCAAAAAAGCCAGCGGCTTTGCCACTACTTAGGCGAAAAGTGTGCGAAACGCACTCCAGGGCTCGGTTGCTCGGAGCGTCAACAAGTCTACGTGTGCTTTAACTCACGGTTGGCAAAACTCGTGCAAGAAAGTGCCCGTCAGCAGTTAGGGATTGGTTGGGGAACCGTTGATGCCCCACAAGCCCGCGGGTTAACGGTGGCGGAATTGGAACGCCTTGACTGGGATCGGGTGGACTTAACCGACTTTATTGCGGACGTGATGAGTCAGGTGGACAAAACGGCTGCCAAAGGCGCGAATGTGGTCGATCAAGAAAAAGCCCGAGCGAACGCCGCCGCCCGCTTAAAAGCCATGGTGAACCAATCGATTAGCCCCCACGCCCCGACGCGCTCGACCGTGGGGATTGTGCCCGCAGGCACTCCGTAAAGGACACGGCCCATGACGAGCAACTGGAATAGGACGATCGATGCGCAATGCCCAAAAAGCCTAATGGAGCGCAAGGATGCGCCCCAATGAGGGACACCAGGAACGCAAGGAACCGAAGGAACCCAAGGAACACCAACCAAGCGCGTGAAAGAAAAGAAACGTAAGGAGAAGAGCGAATGCCAACGAGAGCCATGAGAGACCCCGTCCAACAACCCCCCACGTCGTCGGCGACGGCGGCCCCCGCGGTAAACGAAGTGACACAAGGAATAGCCACAGGGATGAGAACAGTGATGAGAAAAGGAAGGATAAAAGGGAGGACGCCAGAAACGAGGCAACGTAGGACGCAACCTACGACGCAACGCACGCTGCGTCCTCACGTTAGTCTCAGCGTCTGGTTCCTGGGGAGTCTTGCCTTAGCCAATCCCTTAGCCAATCCCTTAGCCAATCCCGTCTGGGCCACGACGGGAACGGGGGAAGGACCCGAAGCGGTTGTGACCGAGGCCGACCCAGTGGCCACGGACATGCACCGCCCTTGGTGGGGGTCGGATCCGTGGACGTCTCCTGATCGACCGTTTCTTTACTACGGGGAAAAACGACCGGAGCCCAGTGAAGACGCTGAACCCCTTCCCCTCCCCCAGCCACAGGTGTTGTTGGTCTCGCCTGCGGGGGCTGCCCAAGGGCAAACGCCCACGGCAACAACGTCCGTGGTGCCCGCCGTGCCTGTCGTGATCGGTAACGGTGGGCAGCGGGACACCGTGACGACTGCTGCGCCAGTGGAGTTAATACGTGGCCAAGCGGTCTCCGTGGACCGCCAGAGCACAGCGGACAAGAAGGACACCCAGAAAACGGTGACGAGAGAGAACGCAAACCAGTCAGCCGAAAGCGCCGGGAAACGCGCAGAACCCCTCGCGGGGCAGGTGGTCGTGACGCCTAACGGAGACACGTTGGTGATTGTGGGCGGCGTGGCGTACCCCTATAAGCCGACGGGGGGAAGTAAAGCCACCCCGACGACGGCCGCCAAGGCACCCAATCCGGCATTAAACGCAACGGCGACCCCGTCAACCAATCCGTCAGCGCATGCCACGGAAGCGGACGCCCCCGTGCCGTTAACCACGATTAAAACGCTCCCCGAACTCAAAGCCGAACGGCAAAAGCGGCTCGAGCGGGCCGTGATGAATCCGAGCCCAGAAAACATGCGGGCGTACTTAGAAGTGAACGCCTTTATGCTCGGGAAATCCCATGCGTTTGCAGCGAACTTTGAGCGCTCACGCCTTTTGAACCCCACGTTGGATTGGACCGCGACGCATCCGACGGCCAACTTTGCGCAGGTGGAAGCGAAAGAAGCCACCCGAACGCTACAAGAGCAGTATTTAAAGCACGTGAGTCAGGCTTCGGCGCTGTGGCTCATGGTGGACGATACCGACGGGCGGTCACTTGCGAGCCACGCGGACGAAAAGGGCGCGAGCGCCAGAGGGACGACCGAAGGTCCGGTGGCCACCGACGCGGGGACGCTGGCCCTTCAAGCGCAATTTCAAGACTTGATGCTTCAGAGCACGAAAGCGTTTGCGCAAAGCTATGGCTTTCCCCTGTATGTCATTGTGCGGCTTCATGAGACACCCAATAGTCCTCACTTTGCGACGCGGTTAGCCTCCTGGCGACAGCGGCTCTTATCGTCCCACGTCTTAGGACTCCCGGTGAACTCCCCTGAGAAAACCACTTCGTCAACCGCGTCAAGAATGCCAACCCCATCAACCTCAGCCGACGCCCCCCAAGGAAGCTCAAGAACGTCGAGCGAGTCGAGTGCAAAACCTGCCAAAGAAACAACGGCGGACGCTACGCCCTCGGTGATTACGGCCGTGTTACCCGACTTAGGGCACACGGCAGCCTTGGGGCTCGTAGAGCTCCCAGCGGTGCTCTTTATTCCCGATATGAAGGCGCTCAATCAGTACCCCGAATTTTTGCGCGTCAAAGGAGCGTTGGCCGGAAAAGATGCGCTCTTACTCGCGACGGGTGTTGTATCGAGTAACGAATTGGCCCGTCGCTTAATGAGTTTATTAAAGGCCGAGGTGGATCCCACGAGTAACCGTCGGGAAGTGATTCCTGGCGTGGGACTCACCCCGAGCCAACCCCCTAACGCAGTGACGGGGGCAACCCCAACCGCTCCTACGCGTCAACCCACCACGGTGACGGGCACGACGCGTGGCACTCACCCTCATACCACTCAACCCTAAAGGAGAACACCCATGTCCCAAACGTATATCAACACGGATGACCACAACGCATTACTGACCGTCTATGGCGTTAACACGACGCACACGAGCAACGGGTTCGCCACCGTGAAAATCCCGTCGAGCGGGATCGCACGGGCCAACGTCCCCCTTCCACGGGCGGACGTTCGTCGGCCACTGCCACTGATCGGCAGTGAGAAAGCGCGACGTGAACAGGTGACCCAAACGATCCTCGCGATTCTCGAGGTAGCGGCCCTGCCCGCCCAGTCCACTCAGTCTGCGCAGTCCGATTTAGCGGGGGTCCCCACGACTGGCTCCCTTCCCATGAAGGAGACGCACTGATGACGATACCCACTACCCGTTTTGCGACGCGAACCCTTCTATGTGCGGTAAGTGTCGCTCTCCTATGTGCGCTGCCCCCTGCTCAGGCCTCCTTTGTGGA
>CAJJMF010000033.1 GCA_905192805.1 uncultured Sutterella sp.
GGGGATATGCTCCAAGAGGGAGGGACCGACGCGAACCGCGAACGCATCGAATATATGCTCGATCGTAGTGATAGGGCGGTGTCGTGGCTGCGTAAACAAGGGGCCGATTTAGAGGCGACGCAGGACTATTCCAATCTCAATTACCCGGTTGCCTTTCATCCGATCGCGGGCTCATACACGGTGGGCGAAGAAATTATCAAGGCCCTCGTTCATAGTGCAGAAACCCTCAATATTCCCATGTTGACCCTGACGCATGTGACGACGTTGCTCTTAGACCATGAGGGCACCGCCACGGGGGTTCAAGCCATCACAGCGGACGGCCGTAAGATTGAAGTGCAAGCCGCGGCCGTCGTCATTGCCTCGGGGGGCTTTGCCGAAAACCGTAAGCTCCTCGACAAGTACGTCAAACTCCCCTTCCCGATGAGTAGCACCAATTTGCCAGGTACCACGGGTGACGGGATTGAAATGGCGTTGGGCGTGGGGGCCGATTTAGTCGCGATGAATCATGTGATGATTCACTTGACCACCATGCCCTTCTCGGGGCTCTTGATGCCAGTGCAGGCCCGATCGGCCGGTGGCATCCTGATTAATAGTCAAGGTCAACGCTTTACCGACGAACTCTCTCACGATGTTGCCCCGTTTTATCAGCGCGCGGACGGTCATGCGTGGTTAATTTTGGATCAGAAAATCATCGATCGCTATCCGGTGTTGCGTAACTACGCACAGCTTGGCTTCATGATTAAAGGGCGTACCGAAGAAGAACTGGCCCGGATGATTCGCGTCTCGCCTCAGCAACTCTATGAGGAACTACGACGCTACCGCGTCGATGTGTCTCAGCATGAAGACCCGGTCTTTCATCGCCCGACGCTAGCGAGTGCCTTGGACCACTATCCTCTTTATGCGGTGAATGTGGAACCGGGGCTACAAAGCACACTCGGGGGTATCCGTACGGACTTAACCACCCGTGTACTGCGACCCAATCGCACTCCCATCCTGGGGCTCTATGCGGTGGGTGAAGTGGCTGGCGGTATTTTCGGTAGCCGCCGTATTGAAGGCTCAGGGCTCACGGCGAGCATCGTTTTTGGGATGATTGGGGGTGAGCAAGCAGCCCACTACGCCAAGACCAATCCGCGTCGAGCGCTACCGAAGGCCATAGAAGTAATGGCGGAGCCGCCCGTTACGCCCGTATTGATTCAACCCTCCACCTTAGCGAATAATCCGCCCGAGGTGAAGGTGCCTACTGACGCGACACCGAGTACGCCCAAAAAAGGCTCCTAAGTCGCATAACGTAAGCGTTTGCCTCACACACCCGTTAAAGGATCCCATTGCGAAAACGGGCCTAAATCAGTAAGCTTGGAAGTCAATTCTTCCTTCAACTCACTGTTTGCCTTGGCGCAAAGGTTAGGCATGTCGTTACGGATATTTCATAGTGCCGATTGGCATTTCGGCAAGATGATCGGTCCTTTGGACCGGACGCATGATTTTGAAGCGTTTCTGGAGCGTTTTCTGGCGCTTGTCGAAGCACGTCGCCCTCAGGTTTTGCTATTGGCTGGGGATATCTTCGATACATCGCTGCCCTCGAATAACGCGCAAAAACTCTACTACACCCTCATTCATCGCTTACAAAACACCTCCATTGAAGCCGTGGTGATTGCCGCCGGGAATCATGACTCGCAACGGTTTCTCGACGCGCCCCGTGCACTCTTAGAAACCATGAATTGTTTTATCGCTGGCACGCGCCCCGAGGAGCAGGTGTTTGTGTTACGCGATCGCGACGGACATCCACGACTTGGGGTGGCGGCAGTGCCGTACTTACGCGAGGCCGATGTACGCAAGGGCGGGTTGGACTATTCCGATGCGGATCGCGCTACTCTCTTTGAACAAGGGGTTCGCGCTCACTACGATCATGTCTATACCCTTTTAGAGGAGGCGCTCGCTGGGGCGAACGTCCCACGCGTGGCGATGGGGCATTTGTTTGTTGTTGGGTCCGAGCTTCGCCCCGGGCTGACAAGTGCCAAAGATTATGGGGTGGCCAACGTGGGCTCACTCAATGCGGTCAGTAGTCGCGCTTTTGGTGACGCTTGGGATTACGTCGCGCTGGGGCACATTCATCATGCGCAAGCTGTTGAAGCCCCCATACCCATGCGCTATGCCGGTGCTCCGTTGGCGTTGAGTTTCAACCATCGTCACTACGAACACAGTCTCGTGGAGTTGACCTTTGACGCAGCGGGAGTGATGCATACCGAATTGCTTCCGATCGAGCAGCCCCGTGCGTTTATCCATATTGAGGGAGACTTAGCGCAGATCGAAGCACAGTTGCGTGAAACGGGGAAAAACCACCCATCCGCCTACGTGGAAGTGCACCTTACCGAAGGGGAGGCGCCAGTGAATTTGTCCGAAGCGCTCGCACACTTGGCGCAAGAGGTGGGGGTTGAACTCATTGCGGTACGCAACACCCAAGCCATGCGCCGCTATCAAGACGCCGATGCACAAGGAATTCGACTCGATGACTTTACGCCCGAAGAGGTGTTTAAGCTCTATGCCCAAACCCTGCCGATAGGTTCAGAGGAAGTGGCTCGTTACGAGGCCTTGCTCTCTCACTCGGTAAAACAGGTATTAGCGGGTAAGTCCGTGGAGGAAAGTTAAGTGCGACTTTTAACGTTGGATTTTGAAAATGTCAATTCGCTCTACGGACACTGGCGTATTGATTTTACGCATCCCGACTATGTCCGCAATCCGCTTTTTGCCATTATTGGCCCCACGGGCAGTGGGAAAAGTTCGCTCTTAGACGCGATTTCGCTTGGACTCTATGGACAAACGCCCCGCATGCAAACCATGGGCTCGGGGGACGAATCCGATATTGCCTGTCCGGTTCTCAGTAAAGGCGAAAAACTCGTGCGTGCTCAGGTCTGTTTTGAGGCGGATGGACGCGTTTATCTCAGTCGCTGGCAACGGCGTATCGGCGTGCGTAGTGGAAAATTAAATCCCCCAGAGGTCGAACTCATTGCGCTGGCGACGCCCGAGGCAAACGAAGGCGAAGTGATCACCACAAAGCTCACCGAGTGGCGAGAACAGATAGAAGCCCTCACCCACATGACGTTTGCGACGTTCTTACGCAGTGTGCTTCTCTCTCAAGGGGCTTTTGCGGATTTCTTGAAAGCCAAGGATGACGACCGGGCGGCGTTACTCGAGCAGATTACAGGAACGGCCATTTACACCGAGGTGAGTCGCTGGGTTTTTGAGAAGGCTAAATATGAGCGCCATCAACGTGAACAGATTGAAGCGCGACTCGGGGCGATCACGCTCTTGAGTGACGCAGAGCGCCAACAGATGGAGTCTGAGGTTTCTCAAGTGGCCCAAACGGTCCAGGCGCTGAAAGCACAACGAACTCAAATCGATGCCCAATGGCAGTGGCGCCGTTCGCTCAATCAGGCGGAGCGTCAGTACCATACGGCACTGACGCAAAGTGATGGCTATCGTGAGCAGCATCTCGCTTACCAAACCGAACGGGAACGTGCTCAACGGGCCCGCCAAGCGCTTGAGCCAGCGCGTCGTTGGGATGAGGTGCTAACGCAAACGGCATTAACGCAAACGTTAAGCGTGGCAGTAACACGCTTAGATGATGCGCTAAAAGCGGCCCAAGCGAGTTTCAGCACCTTAAGTGGAGACGCTCAAACGGCACGTCAGGCGCTTGACGTGGCACAAACGGAAGAGAATGCCTTTGAACCGCTCTTTGAGCGCGTGATTGCTCTCGATCAGGCGATAACGCTCGCCAGACAAAAGCGGGAACAAGCGAGTCAACAGTCGGCGCATCACACGCAACGTCTGGCTCAGACGGAGGCTACACTCGCGGACTTACAACGCACGCTACTGGCATATCAAAACGAACGTACCGAACTCACGAAAACCTATGATGTGACCCGTCCCATCGAGTCCACTCAAGCGTGTTGGTTGGCCCTCGAGCAATGGGAAAAAGAACGAGGACAGTGTGCGGATGCGCGAAAACGTCATAGCGCTGCCCAAGCCGATCGAGAGCGTGAGCGCAAACACTACGAGTTAGCCCAACAGGCTCTGCCAGCACTTCGTGCTGCGTATAGGCAAGCCGATGAAGACGTGACACAACTCACCCAAGACTACGACGCGCGTTTTGGAAAAGCCCGTTTGCTCGAACAGCTCACGCGTTGGCTCGCGGCACGTCGTCAAGCGCAAAGCGAAGCGCACTGGTTGTCGCTCTCACAGGTCGATCAAGCCCTAAGGGACTTAGAAAATACGTGGGAGCACGAGGCGCCCGCGACTTGGTGGGATGCGTCGGGACGTCCGAGCTTAGTGGCTACACGCCTCGAATTAACGCGGCCTTTAGAGGAGGCGTTGGCGAGCAATCCAGCACTCACCCAACGGTTAGAGGCGTTACGAGGCCTGCCAGCGGCACAGCTCGTGCAAGAAGATGACACGTCACTCTTAGCATGGGCGCAATCCGAGGAGGAGTTCGCTCATACCCTTGAGACGAGGCGACAAGCCCGTCAAACGGCCGAAATGGCTTTACGACAAGGGGAGGAAACGCTCGCGTTAGCGAAGACGAAATACGATCACGTTCAAGCGCAACATACGCTCCTCGCGGAGCGCTACGAGCAAAGTGTCTCGTCCGAAGCACAGGCTAAGGCGACGTTAGCTCAACACGCCATCGCTTTAAGACTGATTACGCCTGAGCAGGAGTTTACGCCCTCCGACATAAGGGCTTCGCTCAACGCGCTGGATGCCCAAATGGGGGCACTAAAGGGGGCCAAAGAGCGACTCGTTGAGCTCGAGAATTTGGGTGTAAAGGTGCAGACGCAATGGCAAGCGGCTCAGGAAACAAAGCGTGTTCTGGAGCGTGAAGGGGGTGAGTGGCAAACACTGGCAGAAAAAGCCCGTGAGTCGCTTGAATCATTACAACAAGAGCGTCATGCGCTTTTTGGTAGCCAAGATCCCAAAGTCCACGCACGGCAATTAAAGGCGAAGAGCAACGAGCGAAGTGAAGCCTTCCAGGCGATCTTGGCCCGTCAAACGGAGGCGAGTCAAACGGTGGTGGAATTGACCACACGGAGCGAAGAAAAACGTACCCAGTTGAGCGAACAACGTCATCGTGAGACGCTCTCACGAGAACAGTTTGCTCAGGCACTGGTTGCGGCGGCAATCCCAACACTGGAAGCGCTCCAAGCGATGCGACTTCCGTTAACCGATATCGAAGCGCTCGAAGCGGAGGCTCTCCGTCGTGAGAAAGCCCTTGAGGCGAGTTTGGTCGAAGTGAAAGTGCGGCAAGACACGGTTGAAAAATTGAAGGCACAAGCCCTCAGCACCCACACCGAGGACGAATTGACCGAGCGCTTAGAGCGCCTTTCGGAGACCCTTGAGACACAAGTCGCCCAACAACACCGATTAGCGAGTCGTTTAGAAAGCGATACCCAAGAACGCTCCAAACACCTCGCCGCGCAACAGGAGTTAGCCCGCCAACGTGCTAAAGAAGCCGATTGGCAGGGGCTAAGTTCGTTGATTGGCAGTCATGACGGGAAAAAATTTCGTACGATTGCCCAAAAAATCACCTTTAAAGTGTTGTTAAGGGAAACCAACCGGGTCATGCGAACGATGACCACGCGCTACTCGCTCGCAGCCGCTGGAGTGAGTGGCATGGGGGTGGATGTGATTGACCATGACATGGGCAGTATTGTTCGTACGGCCAGTAATTTGTCGGGTGGAGAGACCTTCATGGTGAGTCTCTCGATGGCATTGGCCCTCTCACGTATGGGAGGTCAGTACCTCAACGTGGATACGCTCTTTCTGGATGAGGGGTTTGGTACGTTGGACGAGGAGGCACTCAATAAGGCGATCTATGCCTTGGAAACGTTGCAGCGCAGTAGTGGCAAACTCATTGGCATCATCTCGCACGTGAAGATGATTCGCGAGCGTATCGTGCAACAAGTAGAGGTTAAACCGATCGCCGGGACGGGACGAAGTCTTTTGGTGGGTTCGGGGATTAGCCGGCTGGATTAATAAAGGGCGCTCAACGGTGTTGAACCGCTTAGCGCCCGTTGATGGCGACAAAAGGATAGGTTAGTCTTGGGCGTCCGGACGCTTTTCTTCGCCAATGAGCTGGGTGCTGTCAAACTGGCGTTGATTGTGTTTGTGTTTCCAAATGACGAGTGCCATACTCGACATCACAAAAATACCAAAGATGAGCATGGTTCCAGGTACCGAAATATCGGCTTTGATAAGCAGTGCATACACGCCCAACATCACCAAAATGGAGAGGTTTTCATTGAAATTTTGCACGGCAATCGAGCGCCCAGCACTCATGAGCACGTGCCCACGGTGTTGCAATAGGGCATTCATCGGCACCACGAAAAAGCCCGCACAAATCCCCACGAGAATTAAGCCGACGGCAGCGATTAATACGGCCCAACGTAATTCCCAACCAAAGAGATGTAAGCCTCCCGCGGGAACCATGTCTTGAGTGAAGTAACTCATCACAATCACCAAGACGCCCATGCAAATGCCCATTGGAAGCACAGCCAGTGAACGCTTCAATGGAATCTTGGCTGCCGCCAACACTGCCCCCACCGCAATGCCTAAGCTCACGACCGCTTGCATGATGGCACCTTGAGAGAGGTCCATCCCCAGGGCATGGTTACACCATTTCAGGACTAAGAACTGCAAAACGGCTCCCGCCCCCCAAAAGAGCGTGGTGACGGAGAGTGAAATTTGTCCGAGCTTATCGGTCCAAAGCAACTGACAGCTTTTGGCAAATTTCTGAATAGTGTGAATCGGATCTAAGGGCTGTTTCGGGTAACGTGCGCCCGTATCGGGAATGGCTAAATTGACGATCGATGCGGCTAAATACACGAAAGCAATGGCAAAGATGGCCGCTTCGGCAAAGCTATGCAAACCAATCGAACTTAAATGGAACGTATCTAGGATGGGTTGGGCGACGTCGGGTTTAATGAGCACCCCTCCGAGGACCACCCCTAAGATAATGGAGCCTACGGTGAGCCCTTCAATCCATCCGTTGGCGATCACGAGCTGGCGTGCGGGCAAAAGTTCCGTCAAAATCCCGTATTTAGCCGGTGAATAGGCGGCTGCACCCACGCCCACAATCGCATAAGCGAGTAATGGGTGTCCCCCAAAGAGCATCAATAAGCACCCGATGGCCTTGACAAAGTTGGTGAGGAACATCACACGCCCTTTGGGCATCGAGTCAGCAAAGAGTCCCACCCAAGCGGCCAGCACGACGTAACTGATCACAAAAAAGAGTTTCAATAGGGGAGTCATCCAGTCGGGAGCACCAATACTGGTCAGCAAGGCAATCGCTGCAATGAGGAGCGCATTGTCGGCAAGTGACGACAAAAATTGTGCGCACATGATGGTGTAAAAACCGCGGTTCATGGAATTTCCTTTCTCTGGCGTGAGTAGGTGCTCAACGTCGAATCACTCAAAGGACGCGCTGGGCTCGAGGAACAGGATGCTCGCTGAGCTCTGGCGATATGAGACTACCCATTCTAGCAAAGTCGCCTTGTGGATAACGGTTAAGATTTTCCCGAACATTTGACCTAGCGAGAACCGATCCGCTAAGGACGAACGCGAATGCTTTCACGTCCATGACGAATTTTTTTTCAATCCAATGGCGCACTGGACTACCCACACACGCAAGAAGGCGAGTAAGATTTCGCCTAAGGCTCATGCCTGTAGGATGAAGGTGCCCATGACTCAGTGGTAACAGAGCACATGGACGCAAAACGAGTTAGCAGAGAAATAAAGGAAAAAAGCAGTGCCACGTCCTATTTATGCTGAGATTGACATTCCAGCACTTAAACATAACCTAAGTGTGATGCGCCAAAAAGCAGGCGATCGTACCGTGTGGGCCGTGGTGAAAGCCAATGCCTATGGGCATGGACTCGAAACCGCAGTGGAAGCTTTTGGTGAGGCCGACGGGTTGGCCACGATTGATTTGTGCGATGCTCAACGCGCTCGTGATGCTGGATGGACCAAGCGCATCTTGTTGTTGGAAGGCTTTTTCGATGCCACCGACATTGATCCCTTACAACACTTAGGGGTGGAAACCGTTATCCATTCTCCGTGGCAGATTGAAATTTTGCGCTCGCGTCCCTTGGAAGACGTGCGGGTGCACATCAAGGTCAATTCAGGGATGAACCGTTTAGGGTTCTTGCCCATCGAAGTGAATACGGTCTGGGAACAGTTGACGGCCATTAAAGGCGTAAAGATTATGGGCGTTGTGACGCACTTTGCCAATGCCGAGTGGTCGTACAAAGCCGAAGATCCTGTATCCGTTGAAAAACAATTGGTGCGCATGGGGTATTTGGCCCACTCGGCAACGGCTGCGTGTATGTCGAATTCCGCCGGGATTCTTTGGCATGACGAAGTGGGCGGTGAAGGTGTACGTGCCGGTGTGGCGCTCTATGGGATTAGCCCCGATAGTCGTATCAGTTCGGAAGAACTCAATTTGATTCCCGCCATGACGTTGGCCGCCAAAATTATTGCCATTCAACAAATTGCTCCGGGTGAAGCCGTAGGCTATGGGAGCCGTTGGCGTGCCAAGCGCCCCTCACGTATTGCGGTCGTGGCCTGTGGGTATGCCGATGGTTACCCGCGTACGATGCCCGATGGAGCCCCGACGTTTGTCGAGGGTCGTATTGCCCCCTTGGTAGGGGCCGTTTCCATGGATATGTTGGAAATTGACGTGACGGATGTGCCCGAAGCGAAACTCGGTTCTGTGGTGGAACTCTGGGGCAAAAATCTCAATGTTAACAAAGTGGCTGCCGCCTGCGGAACGATTGGCTACGAATTGATCTGTGCCTTGGCACGTCGTGTTCCGTTAAAAATTGTGCAAGACGGGGCCTAGCCCATTAGCGCGTTTCTCGGTAATAGCGGGCTCTTTCGGTACTCAAGTCACCGTGAGGGCCCGTTTTTGTTGTCCCTTCCGTGTGTTCATCGGCTCTGCTAGCATTGGAAGGCAAATGAAAATTGTCCGTCCAACACGGCATCGCCCCTAAAGGAAGTCATCCATGGCCAAAAAAGTCAAAACCGAATATGTCTGTAGCGAATGCGGGGGAACCGCACTCAAGTGGCAAGGGCAATGCCCGCATTGTAAGGCGTGGAATACGCTTGAAGAATTTACCGTGCAAGAAGGGATTGCCTCACGCTACGGAACGGATCGTCTTGCCGGACGTCGTAGCTTTGTGGAAACGACAGGCACCTTACAAGATTTGGCGGATGTGAAAGTCGAGGACGTCCCCCGTACGATCACGGGCATTTCGGAATTTGACCGCGTGATGGGCGGGGGGTTAGTGCAAGGCTGTGTCGCTCTCATTGGTGGGGACCCTGGGATTGGTAAGTCAACCTTACTTTTACAGGTGATGGCCCGGTTGGTAGAAATGGGGCGCAGTGCGCTTTACGTTTCGGGTGAAGAAAGTCCCTCGCAGATTGCCGTGCGGGCTCAGCGATTGCAACTGCAGCCACGCGGGCTTGCGTTAATGAGCGAAATTGAATTGGAACATATTGAAGCCGTGATGACCGAACGTCGTCCCGAATTTGTGGTGATTGACTCCATTCAGACTGTCTTTTCCAGTGCCCTAGACAGTGCCCCTGGGTCAGTCTCGCAAGTGCGTGAATGTGCGGCACGCTTGACACGTATTGCCAAAATGTTGGGCTCAACGCTCGTCTTTGTTGGTCACGTCACCAAGGACGGTTCGCTCGCTGGACCTCGCATTTTGGAACATATCGTCGATACGGTGCTCTATTTTGAAGGCGATCAGCATTCCAACTTCCGTCTGGTGCGTGCCTTTAAGAATCGTTTCGGGGCCGTTAACGAGTTGGGTGTGTTTGCCATGACGGACCACGGGTTGCGTGGGGTCAGTAACCCGTCGGCGATTTTCCTTTCCGAATACAAAAGCAACGTACCTGGGTCAGCCGTTTTGGTCACTCAAGAAGGCACTCGCCCGCTCTTAGTCGAAATTCAGGCCTTAGTAGACACCACCCATTTGCCCACCCCCCGTCGTTTGGCGGTGGGCGTGGATGCACAACGCTTGGCGATGCTCTTGGCGGTGTTACATCGCCATGCCGGGATTGGTTGCTTTGACCAAGACGTGTTCGTGAACGCCGTTGGCGGGGTAAAAATCAGTGAAACCGCTGTCGACTTGGCGCTATTAGCCGCAATCTATTCAAGCATTCGTAATAAACCGTTATCCCGTGGCGTGGTGGTCTTTGGGGAGGTGGGGCTTGCCGGGGAAATTCGCCCGGCTCCCCGCGGGCAAGAGCGTTTGCGCGAAGCGGCAAAACTGGGTTTTGCTAAGGCCGTGATTCCGCGTGCCAATGTCCCGCGTACTCCCATTGAGGGACTCGAAATCGTGGGGGTAGATCGTTTGGCGGATGCACTTGAGGCGGCCGTAGGATAACAAAACGATGAAATGTCGTATAGAATCAAGGGACAAACTAGGTTGACGAAACCTGGAAGTTAAAATTTAAGGATTGAATAATCATGACGACTTTTACTAAACTCCTTCCGCCTGATGCTCAACCCGCTCAGCCCTTGTTGGATCGTGCTCACGACTTAGTGTTGACCTCGGCCCAACGTGCGGAATGGTCCGATACGTTTGAAACGGCTCAGGGTACGGTCACGGTGGCTGTCGAAGAAAAGCGCCCCTTGCAACTCGATGACGTTTTTGTGGACGACAAGGGGGAATTCTGGGTGGTGCGTCCGGCCGTCGAACGTGTGTTACACGTGACGGGGGATATGCGTACGTTACAAGAAGCGGCGACGGCGCTCATTTCGCGTGGCGTGCCGGTGGCTGAAGCGCCCGAAGGGTTTGCTGTGCTTCCGATGCCCAATATCGCCAAGATGCTTGGCATGATCGGCTTAGATGTGATCGAAGTCGATGAACCGTTTGTGCCGGTGCGCTTTGATGTGCAACAGGGCGGTGGCTGTGGTTGCGGCGGCGGTTGTGGTTGCGGTGGTCACCACCATCATCACGAAGATGCTTGTGGTTGTGGCTGCGGTGATCATCACCACGAAGACGATGCTTGTGGCTGTGGTTGTGGCGACCATCACCATCACCACGAAGACGCTTGCGGCTGTGGTTGCGGAGACCATCATCACGAAACCGGTTGTTGTTCGGATGACGATGACTGCTGTTGTTCAGCTGATCAAGAACAAAACCGTGGCGGTTGCTGCGATGACGGCGAAGAGGATTGCTGCTGCTCGAAGGAACCGAAGAAGACGCAATGCGGTTGCGGCGGTCACTAATCTGACGTCAGAAAAGGACGGAGGGGCACCTTGGGTGACACGTTCCGTCCTTTTAACCGATCACGCGGCATATTGCCGCGTTTTTTGTGCAAGAAAAAAGCGCCCTTCTAAGAGGGGCGCTTTTTTTTCGCGAAAGCCATGCTGATGCAATCGTGATGCAATGTTGATGCAGTTAGCCGTTTTTTCGCTTTTTTGAGTACTAGATATTGTGGTTAAATAGTTGGAAACACACAATATCTTGTGTTCTTGGTGCGGGAGATCGGACTCGAACCGACACGCCTTTTACGGCGTCAGGACCTAAACCTGGTGCGTCTACCAATTTCGCCACCCCCGCAAGGAATTCGCATTGTACCTGTTTTTGGAAAAGTTTGCACAGTGACACCGTGCTTATACGGTGTTATTCCTCGGATTCGTTGCCTGCGGTTTCATTGAAGATGTCTAAACGCTGCTTGTTGTAGTCCCCCCACGTTACTTGACCCTTGAGGAATTTTTCCTGCAAACGGTGGATACGCGGTTGTACCGTGAGGGCAGAACGTTTGGCACTTTCAACATGACGAGGATTACCCGACTTGAGCATGATCTCACGGGTGGTATCGTTCAGTTCATCCAAGGCTTGAAAGAGGTTTTTGGCGACCCGACGCTCTTCGGGGGTAGGGATCGCGTCGTTCGATAAATATGACGGTTTCATCCCTGCGGGTAAGCAGGGGGTTTGGGAAAAATACGCACGGTAAGCGGGATTGGCGCAGATCTTACGCAACGTTTGGTTCACTTTTCCAATGCGTTCCAAATACACCGGATTATCTTTAGGGGCCTTTTTAGGCTTACTCTTCACGATTGGGTCGAGCGGCTCTTCGGAAAATCGTTTGGTGTAATGCTTGGCTTGACCGGGTTTATGGGTTCGGTCGCCTTGTGAGGAGTCCGAGTCATTAAGCTGAACCGAGCTACAGGCACTGAGAAGAAAAGTTGCGCAGAGCGCAAGCAAGGCATAAGAGCGTTTCGCCGTGAGCATCATGTCACAAAGAATGGAAAAAAGTAATCGGAGAGAGGCCACAAAAATTGTAGCAAAGCCAAGCCAAAACGGGGTAGCCCTCTTCGCGCAAAGGCCAAGGAGAGCATGGTGAATGTCAACTGGGGGAAAGCGCGTGAAAACTCACGAAAAATTCACACGCGAATACTGACTTCGCTATAATGCTTCTCCTATAGTGAGTCCGCTCATGCCCAGTGTCAGGCCCGTATAGTAAGCCCTGCTTACGTTCGAGAGCATTCTAGCACTTGGATGCCCACGCAAGCGATGTCACTTTTTCGAACAGTCTTCCGTAGACTGTTGACCTATTTTCCGCGTTCTATCGCCCCAGATACATGAGGGAGATAGAAACCATTATCCATTACCCTAAGCGAGCTCATCGAGCAACCTAGGGCTTTTTTGTAAAGATTACTAAGATGACTGAACAAGAAACCGCTAAGACTGAAATTACGCAAGAAAACGCTTCGGTGAACCCGCTCGAACGTACGCTTGATTTAGTGATTGCCAATAGCCAGATTGACGAATTGGCCAACAAGTATTTGAAGCAGTACGCTCGTGAAATGAAGATGCCTGGGTTCCGTAAGGGCCATGTTCCGATGGAACGCGTGCGTGCTTACTACGGTGCTGAAGCTTTTGATAAGGCAGTCAACGAGCTCGTTGGTCAGGAATGGATGAAGGTTGCGGTAGCTAGCCAGTTACCGATCGTGGGTGCTCCGCGCATCACCGCCAAAGAATCCGATGACACGAACAACACTCACTTCGTTGCAACGTTCGAAGTGACTCCGGACGTGGAAATCCCCAACTTCGCTGACGTGGAATTGAAGCGCTATGTCTGCCCCGTTACCGACGTTGAAGTGGATAAGACGATCGACGTGATGCGTCGTCAGCGTGCTACGTACAACGTGGTGTCCCGTGCTGCTCAGAACGATGACCGCGTCAAGTTGAACTTCAAGGGCACGAAGAATGGCGAAGCCTTCCAGGGTGGTACGGCTGAAGGTTATGAATTCGTGTTGGGTCAGGGTCGCATGCTTCCTGAATTCGAAGCGGCCGTGCTCGGTATGAGCGCGGGTGAAAAGAAGACCTTCCCGCTCACCTTCCCGAGCGATTACGGTGTTAAGGACCTCGAAGGTCAGACCGTCGAATTCGAAGTGGAAGTCCTCGAAGTGAACGAACCGGTTTACCCGGCCGTTGATGACGAATTTGCGAAGAGCTTGGGCGTGGAAGCGGGTGTCGAAGCCATGCGTAACGAAATCCGCACCAACCTCACGCGTGAAGTGAAGGCTCGCTTAGAAGCCCGCACGAAGTCCGAAGTGATGGAAGCGGTGGCGAAGGCCTGCACGTTCCCGGTTCCCAACACGTTAGTGAACGACGAATCCGAACGCCTCTCCCAGCAGATGATGCAGGACTTGGCTGCTCGTGGTATCGACGTCAAGAAGTTCCCTGCCATGCCGGCGGATACCTTCAAGACGCAGGCTGACCGTCGCGTGCGCTTAGGCCTCTTCGTGGAAGCCCTCCTTGCCAAGGAAACGAGCTTGAATGGCTCTGACGAACAGGTGAAGGCGTTGGTGGCCGATATCGCTGCTAGCTACGAAGATCCGGCTGAAGTGACGGCTTTCATTATGGGTGACCAGAACCGTGTCGCCAGCTTGAAGAGTCAGGCTACGGAAACCAATGTGACCGAATGGATCCTCTCCCAGGCGAAGACGACCGAAGAAACGGTGGACTTTGACCAGGTGATGGCGGGTCAGTTTGCCTAATTCGCTCTCAAGCACTCCCACCCTGTCAGAGCGCTCTGCGACAAAGCGCAAGCGCTCAGGGTAGGAACACAAGGCGTCAAAAGCACTGCGAGGAATCACTTTGCGGTGCTTTTGCCTTTTTTTCAGACTGTTAGGCTGCGATGCCATAAAACTGCAAATGGACGTTGCCAACGCTCGAAACCGTGCGTTAAGCTCGGTATACTAAGTCGCAACGCCTCGCCTAGGATAGGTGTGCATTAACTCGATTTGAAGAAAGAACCATTATGAATCTCATTCCCTACGTGATTGAAGACACTGGTCGTGGTGAACGTAGCTACGACTTATATTCCCGCTTGTTGCGTGACCGCATCATTTTCTTAACGGGCGAAGTGAATGACCAAGTGGCGAGCTCGATTATTGGTCAGATGCTCTTCTTGGAAAGTGAAAATCCGGATAAAGACATCTATTTCTATATCAATAGCCCGGGCGGTTCTGTCTCTGCTGGGATGGCTATCTTTGATACGATGCGCTTCATCCGTCCGCAAGTCAATACGATTTGTGTGGGTTTGGCTGCCAGTATGGGGGCTTTCTTGTTGGCTGCGGGTGAAAAGGGCAAGCGCTACTGCTTACCGCACTCCCGCGTGATGATTCACCAACCCTTAGGGGGAGCCCAAGGGCAGGCGACGGATATTGAAATTGTTACGCGTGAAATTCTTCGCACCAAGAAGATGCTCAATGAGATCTTGGCGGAAAATTCTGGGAAACCCGTTGAAGAAGTAGCTCGCGATACCGAACGTGACTACTGGCTGACGGCCGAAGAAGCGTTAGCGTACGGTTTGATTGACCGTATCTTTACGCGTCGTGACGAAATGAAATAACGCGAGAGGGTCACGCGCCCTCTGCATTGAACGAATAACTGTGAAACGAGAAAAAGGGTGGCGAACAACCACCCTTTATTAACCGTAAAGGCTAGCCATGCGACGTTGTGCTTTTTGTGGACAATCCGAAGATAAATGTAAAGAGCTTTTTAGTGGTATCCAGGGGGAATTGATTTGTGGAGATTGCATTCGTGCGATGGGTGGCGAACTCAAAGGAGAAGGCCCGTCCTCTTCCACTGCTAACCCCGAGGAGACGCCGAGCGAGCCCAAACCCTTACCTAAACCTCAAGAGCTTTATGAACTCTTGAATAACTACGTGATTGGACAAGATCGCGCAAAGCGTGCTTTATCGGTAGCCGTGTATAACCACTACAAGCGTTTGCGTCATTTGGATGCCAAAGTGGGTGAAGTGGAATTACAGAAGTCCAACATTTTGCTCATTGGTCCGACGGGCTCTGGTAAAACGTTGATGGCTCAGACGTTAGCCCGTGCACTCGACGTGCCTTTTGCGATTGCCGATGCGACCACGTTGACCGAAGCGGGTTACGTGGGTGAAGACGTGGAAAATATTGTCCATAAACTCGTACAAAATGCAGGTGGGGATATTGAACGCGCTCAGCATGGGATTATTTTCTTGGACGAAGTTGACAAGATTGCTCGTAAGAGTGAAAGCCGTTCCATTACCCGTGACGTATCGGGGGAAGGCGTTCAACAGGCACTCTTAAAGATTGTCGAAGGGACGATGGCGCGCATGCCCGAAAAGGGTGGACGTAAAGACCCGAATAAACCCATGATGGAAGTGGATACTACCAATATTCTTTTTATTTGTAGTGGTGCCTTTGAAGGATTGGAGCGCGTGGTGATGCGCCGCACGGAAAAGTCCGAAATGGGGTTTGGCGGGAAGGTCTATAGCAAGGACACGCAACAGCGTGACTTGGGAGAGATCTTTGCTCAGGTGGAACCCTCGGACTTGGTGAAGTACGGGATGATTCCTGAGTTGGTGGGACGCTTACCTGTGATCTCCACGTTGGAAGAATTGAACGAAGAGGCGTTCGTGAGTATTCTCACCGAACCCAAGAACGCGATTACCAAGCAGTACGAGTTGCTCTTTGACATGGATGGGGTGAAGTTGGAATTTACCCCTGAAGCGATTAAGGCGATTGCTCACCGTGCCATGGAACGTAAAACGGGGGCACGTGGGTTACGCTCCATCGTCGAAGGCGTTTTGATGGAAGCAATGTTTACTGTGCCCACCTTAGGCAAGGTCGAACGTGTGGTGGTAACCAAAGAAGCGGTGGAGGGGACTAAGTCCGTGGAAATCATTCAGCACGCCTGATCACCCGATACACCTAGGTACGATGATCTAGTGGGCTTGTGCACCTCTCGCAATGCGCTACAATAGAGGACACATATCACACGATCCTTTCCAATAAGTTTTCCAAAACATAGTGCTCGGACCCGTTCGGGTCGGGTCTGAGACACCGGTTTTCCGGTTGGGAGGAGCTGCCATGGCACAGGCCATGAGCCAGACTTCAGACACTATGCCCAATCAATAAACAAGAATAAAAGTACATTGGAAAGCACTTCAAGACAGTTGAGGTGCACCCGAAGGGAAAGAATCTGATTTTGAACAAAATTGATTGATGGATTAAGATGGCAGAAGATACGAAATACCCAAAGGCTTTAACGGTTCCCGTTTTGGCAATTCGTGATGTGGTGGTTTTCCCCTTCACGCGTGCGCCGATTTTTATGGGTCGTGATAAGTCCATTAAAGCAGCCGATTTGGCACGAAATGATTTTGATGGGCAAGTGATGCTCATTACCCAACGTGACCCCAAAGTGGATGATCCCACGCAAGAGGATCTCTACAACATGGGTACGTTGGCCCAAGTCGAACAGCTCTTACGTTTGCCCGATGGCACTGTGAAGGCATTGGTCAATGGGCGGGCTCGCTATAACATCGTGCGTGTATTTGAAGAACGTGGTTCGCTTTTTGCGGAATGCGAACGGTTAGAAATGCCGGCGATGTCTGACCAAGAAAGTGCGCTTTATTGCCGCTTGTTGCGCGATGCTTGGAAAAATGTCGCGGATTTGGACCGCACCCAGATGGAAATCTTCACGAAGAGTGAAGAGCTTACGGACCCGGAACAGTTGGTCGGTATCATTGCTGCGAGTTCGAAGTTAAATACGAGCGAAAAGGCCCAGATCTTGACGGCACGCACGTGTGCGGATATGGTCGAAACGCTGACGGT
>CAJJMF010000034.1 GCA_905192805.1 uncultured Sutterella sp.
AAGTATCTAAGTCTAGCAAGCCCGACAGGCCCTAAAGTATTGAGGTAATGAGGAAAACTATGACGGGGTAAAGTGAGGGAGTAATGGATGGGTATTGTCAGGCTAGGGGGATGATAAAAAACGCCAGAATGATCTGGGCACTCTGGCGTTTTCACGGTGATTAACAGTCTTCTTCTTTGAGCGGTTTACGCAATTCTGCACGGACATTGTCCATGGCAGAGTAGAAGGCTTTCATCATGACCAACCCGAGGAATTTACCGGTGTCGGTGACGACAATGCGATCGGGATCGTTGGGGTCATCTTTGATAGCACCAATCATCTTGAGCCCCATCATTTCTTTGAAGAGGAATGAGTCAACATTGATCCCATGAACTTCTCGGAAATAGCGTCGATTAAGACGATGAGAGAAAAGGCCAAGCATCAATCGATATTGCATGATGGCATGGAAATCAAAGGTGCGACGTCGTTCAACCCCTGTGAGTCCATTATTGATGCGTTCGCCGTAACGGCGCAGGCTAAACGTATTGACATACAGACTGTCGCCTAAGAAGCTGAATGCGCCCGATCCCACACCGAGATACTCGTCATGGTCGACCACGTATTCGTCAAAGCCTTCGTCATTGGTTCGTCCAAATGTCCAAGACGTCAGCTGGCGGTAATGTTGTCCCAACGTATCCATGATGACTGCGTATTGGTCAGCCAGTTGATTACCCGTTGCCGCAATAACGTTCTTGACACTTTTTTTCGTTTGCGAGGTCACCATTAATGGATAGGTTGTCACCTGACGGGGGTTGAGCTGACGGATTTTATCCATGTCATCTTGCAACATGTCCAGCGTTTGGCCTCGGAAGCCAAAAATCATGTCCACGTTACAGGTCGGGAAGAGTTCTTGAGCGTATTGAAGGCGCTCAAAGATCTGTTCCCCGGAGCCAAATTTTTCGTAACGCTCTGCCAACTTCAAGATGTCGTCATTGAAACTTTGTACCCCAATGGACATACGGTCCACTAACCCCTTCAAGTTGCGGAATTGCGGGGTCATGATAATTTGCGGGTCGGTTTCGCACGAAATTTCTTTGATACTGGGGAAGAGTTTCTTCGCATGCTCCAGGGTTTTGATGAGCTCTTCCTCAATAATTGTCGTTGTTCCACCCCCTACGTACATGGATTGAAAGTCATAACCGAGTGCTTTGACATAATCCATTTCTTTACGCAAGTTCTGGAAGTACGCACGCGCAGTATGTTCTTTAAACAAAAAACGATGGAATGTGCAGTACGAGCAAAGCGTGTGACAGAACGGGATGTGCGCGTATAACAAGTACTGATGACCTTCCTGAGGAGGAGGGGGGCTGTTCAACACCACGGGATCACACCGGAGGTAACGCCCCGTGTAATAGTCCATGATTTTGTCAGTCAGATTGATCATCCACTCAGGGAGGTAATCCTGATGTTTGTGTATTGCAGGTGCCATAGGAGGAATCAGCGTAAAAAAGAGTGGCAGAGGTTCACATTCTAGCCTACTCCTTAGCGCTTAGGTGAAAAGAAATAACTATATAGGTATTGTGTTTATATATTTTCTCCTCACCTGTATCACAGATGAGGAGAAAATAAAATATTTACACGGAGTGAAAAAGCCTCTGCGATAGGTTTATCCGTGCGTTGAGTAAAGCTTACGAATAACCTCTTGGAATTTATTGCTCAATGGACCGCGTTTGAGTTTTAAGGTGGGTGTCAATAGTCCATTTTCAATCGTCCAAGGTTCTTTGGTTAAGATTACTGAGCGAGGTAAGGCATAGTGCGGAAAGTCTTTTGCAGCCGTTTTTGCACGACGCAATGCGTTGGATCGTGCTGCCGGAGCATTGAGCGATTCCGGATCATCAGGGTCAAGTCCTAGCTCAGTGGCGAGTTTCTTCCATTCTTGTTCATCGACGACGGTAATCAATGATAAGAAGGGGCGATTTTCACCAATGATGTAAGCTTGGCTAAAGAGTGGATCGGTTTCAATGGCGTTTTCCAAGTCCGCAGGGGGTACCTTTTCCCCTGTGCTGGTGACAATAATTTCTTTAATGCGTCCCTTGATAGAGAGCATTCCAGCTTCATTGAAGCTACCGACGTCGCCAGTACGGAGCCAACCATCCTCCGTAAAGGCATGAGCACTATCATCGGGACGATTCCAGTACCCTTTCATAATGCTCGGACCACGAATTTGAATTTCATCCCCTTCGCCTAGACGAACTTCAACATTGTTAAAGGGTTTACCAACCGTCGAGGGTTGGTTGAAGTGTTGATTATTGCCGGCCACGATGGGGCTCGCTTCCGTCATGCCATAGCCTTGAATAATCGGTAGTCCAAGGCCACAAAATGTACGGGCAATTTTGCTATTCAAGGCTGCGCCGCCCGAAATGGCAATACGCAGACGACCACCGAATTGATCGAGTAGTGTTTTAGAGATCTTCTTGACTAAGAGGGGGCGAATAATGGGGTCAAGCCATTCACGCCAGGTATGTTCTACCGGCAACTGGTTGCGCTTACAGAAGTCACGCCAACCCACTTCAACAGCCCAAGCAAAGAAGAAGCGGGCAGTGGCACTGGCCTTCTTGAGTTTGTCCTCGAGACGAGCAAAAATGCGTTCGTAGACCCGAGGCACGGAGATGACCACATCGGGCTGGATCGTTTTTAAGTCCTCAGCCAACAAAAGAATGGAGCGGTTGTAGGCAATTTTGCAACCCGTAGCGAGTGCCAAGTAGTAACCAGCCGTACGCTCAAAGGTATGGGAGAGGGGTAAAAACGACAAAAAGGTATCACCAGGGTTCGGGGAGACACACTCGAGGGTTGCCTTCACGTTACTGACAATATTACGGTGTGTCAACATAACCCCTTTAGGGCGCCCCGTGGTACCAGAGGTGTAGATAATGCCTGCTAAGTCGTCAGCGGTTGGCTCTGCAGGAAGCGGTGTATTGGAGGCAGCGCCGCGGGCAAGGTGTTGGGCTTGTCCTTCAATCGTGAAGTGGTCATCGTACAGTGTTTCTTCCACTTCATTGGGGTCCGTGATGATCACATTCGTGAGGTCAGGCATATCAACACCTGTTGCACGAATTTGTTGCCATCGCTGAAGTTTATTCGTGACCAAAAGTTTGGCTTGGCTATCAATGATGATGAACGCACAGGCCCCAGGCGTGTCAATCGCATGCAAGGGTACAGGAACCAAGTTGTTGGCGAGGGCAGCTTGATCGGCGCAGACGTGATCAATGCTGTTAGGCATAAGGATGGCCACACGCGTTCCCGGTGCTAAGTTCATCGATGCAAACGCATGACGCCAGGCCAGTACTTTTTCTCCTAATTCTTGATAAGTGAGGTGTTGCCAGTCATTTCGTTCGCGATCAAATTGGCGTAACGCTTCCTGAGTGGCATAGCGTTTCACACTGTTTTCAAATAACCCTGGCAAGGTATCGAGCTCATCGAGATCATAGGTGAGCGTTCCGGATTGGTTTTCTGTCACGGAAGGATCCTTTGTTAATTCATCGATAATATGGGTCGGCGATCGACACCGACCCAATGATTCAAAATACTGCAAATAAAGTCTATTTTACCAACCCAAAAGCTAGGGTTTACCCTAATATTAATTTTCGAAACTTTGCTTTTTTGCTTCGAGCTCTTCCCAACGTTGGTAGCTTTGTGCAATGTCGTGTTCTAGCTGTTCACTGAGGGTTTTATCCGCCAGAATCTCATCCAACGGGCGACTGTGGTAATTCGGATCGCTCATTTTATTGATCAACTGGGCTTGCGTTTCTTCGAGCGTCATAATTTTGACAGGGAGCTCCTCAAGCTCCTTATTTTCTTTATAAGAAAGCTTTTTTTGTTCTCTTTTGGTGTTGCGTTGTGGCTCCTTAGGAGTGTCTTGAGCCGGTGGTGTGGGTTTGCGTTCGTCGGGTTGTTGTGCAGACTGAGCGCACCAATCACTGTAGCCACCAATGTACTCTTGCCAATTCCCATTGTCTTCTGGGGCAAGAACCCGGGTGATGACGTTATCCAAGAAACGCCGGTCGTGGCTAACCAGAATAATGGTGCCAGGGTACGAAGAAAGAGTTTGCTCTAATACGTCCAAACTATCAATGTCAAGGTCATTGGTGGGCTCATCTAACACTAATAAATTTGCTGGAAGAGCAAAAAGACGAGCTAAAAGAAGGCGATTTCGTTCACCGCCAGACAAGGAGCTCACTGGAACATTGACACGACGAGGGGGAAATAGAAAGTCTCCCATGTAAGCCACGACATGCTTTTTTTGACCACCGATTTCGACCCATTCTGAACCGGGTGAAATGGTTTCGGCCACGGTTTTGCTCAAATCCAATTGTTCGCGGAGCTGATCGAAGTAGGCCACTTTAAGGTTGGTTCCTAACTTAATCGTTCCGCTGTCTGGGGTCAGTTCTCCGAGAATGAGTTTGACCAGTGTGCTTTTCCCAACCCCATTAGGACCAATCAAACCCAGCTTCTCTCCACGCAGAAGGGTAAAGTTAAGGTCTTTGACGATGGGTTTGCTGTCAAACGATTTGTTCAGCCCAGTGACCTCTGCGACGATCTTGCCACTACGGTCTCCCGAGTCGATATTGAGCAGAATATTGCCTTGGCGTTCACGGCGTGCTTCACGATCACGGCGTAATTGTTCTAAGCGGCGAACACGCCCCTCATTACGGGTACGACGAGCCTCAATCCCCTTACGAATCCAGACTTCTTCTTGTTTCCAAAACTTATCAAAGCGCTGATTCGCGAGTTCTTCGGCATGGAGTTCATAGTCTTTTTTCTCTTCGTATGCAGTAAAACTGCCTGGATACGAACGCAATAAACCACGATCCAATTCAACAATTCGGGTGACTACGTTATCTAAAAATTGACGGTCATGAGTAATCACCACTAACGAACGCATGTTTTTGTATTCGGTGTTACAGATCGTCTCGAGAAGCGAGATGGCTTTGATATCCAGATGATTGGTTGGTTCGTCGAGAAGCAATACATCAGGGCAGAGTGCAAAGGCTAAGGCGAGGGCCGCGCGTTTTTTCTCCCCACCACTGGCTTGTTGTGGCGCCCCCTTTTCATTGACTTCAAATCGGTCGATGTATTCATCGAGGCGAGCGAGTAGGCGCCATTTTTCTCGATCGTCATGGTACTGGTTTAATTGACCTCGCAAAATCAAACTGTCGCGAATGGTCGGTGCCTCTGGAAGTATGGGCTCTTGTTCAACGTAGTGCAGGGTGAGCCCATCAACGGCAATACGCTCCCCGTGGTCGGGGAGTTGTTGCGCTGCCAAAATGGACAAGAACGTACTTTTCCCAGTACCGTTGCGACCAATAACACCAATACGCTCACCAGGGTCTAGGGTGAAATTTGCTCCATCGAGTAGAGGCAAATCGCCCCATGCTGCATCAACATTTTGTAAAGTGATTAAAGGCATAACAACCGATCAATTTAGAAAGATAAAGCAGTGCATCTCTTCGGTACACTGCTTTTTTGGTTATTTAAACGCGTCTGTGTAAACGGATTTTTAATTGGCTTTTTTCACCCCAGATTCCAAAGTCAAGGGCTGAAGTGAGCCATCTTGAATCAAGATGCTGAGGGGTTTGCGTTCTACGATATAGCTAAGTTCTCGATTGAGCGTCCAGTCTCCCGCCTCTCCACTGAAGCTGAATTGGTTATTTTGATGAGCCCAATGTTCAGCGCTGAGTAAGGCATCAAAGCCCAAAGCAAAAAGGCGCTTAGCAGTTAGCGAATAGGGCTGTGGAGTGGCAAACTTTGCTTCAAAGCTATCTTTGTCATATTTGACGACTAAGGGCGAGTCCACAAAAATAGCATTATTTAAATCATAGACGAGCGAACTCGCGGTGGGGTTTGTGTCGGGATCGCCAGGATTCAGAACAGAAATTCCCCACGCTTGGGTACCACGGGGAAGACGATTTAAAACCAAGCTAGCATCCGTGGACCCCATAGCCACTAACGCAAGCGGAAATTGTTTCTCAGCATTCGCTGTGTTAAAGAGGCGTTTAATGCTGTTGATGGAGGACAAGTCCACCGGTTCAATTTGATAGGGGACATGACGCGCCTGCAACGCCTCTTCAAAGCCCTCCGTAATGCGGTAATCAGTCTTGCCTGCATCACGCAAGATTAATACCCGAGCATCTGGATAGTGCAATTCATAAAATTCGTTGGCTACCAGATTACCAACATAGCTGGCTTCCGTTTCCGTTGACAGCGACATTGAGAGCAAATGCGACGGGGTTTCCGTAGGCGATTGAGACGGGGTATTGAGCGTCAGCACCGGTAAGGGTAAATAGGGCAGTTGCAAGAGTTCGTCCACGCGGTCACGCTGAAGGGGACCCACAACCACATCTGCACCAGCAAACACGGCGGCTTGGAGTTGTTGAGCGAGGGTGTGTGCGCGTTCCGTTTCGACTAACAGTAAGCGGATATTCGGTTTAAACATCGCAGCTGCCGTCAGCCCATTGAGCACAATCTTATTGGCTGCAATCACGGGGGAATTGTCTTCAGGCATCAAAAACGCCACCGTAATGGGGCGAGAAGAATCCGACGGCAGGGTCCCTGAGGTCGGCGCTGGTGTTAAGGCGCGCTGACTCGAGCTCGATTGGGTGGTTATCCCAAAGCTCTGTACAGATTCAGCCTCGGTCGTTGCACTAACTGCCACGGGTATTGATAGACTTAGCGAGCAACACAGTGCAAAACGAAGTGTGGAAAGGACAGACACGATGAGTTCCCTAATTGAAAAATTAACAACCGATTCATTAGTTCAGATTTCAGGTTTGCTGACGCAAGAAATCCCTACGAGCGCCCTTTATGTCGTGGGCCTTCCCATTGGTAATTTGGGCGACATCACGCTACGGGCACTATGGATTTTAAGCAAAGTTGACGCGATTGCGGCAGAAGATACCCGAGAAACTAAGAAACTCTTGGAGAAGTATGGCATTGAGACCAAACTGCTTTCTGTGCGCGAACATAACGAACACAGTGGTGCAGAACAAATAATAAACTTTTTATCGCAAGGATGTCGGGTCGCACTCGTGACGGATGCTGGGACACCTGCAGTTTCGGATCCAGGGGCTAAAGCGGTGAAACTCGTTCAGCAAGCAGGGTACCGTGTAGTGCCGATTCCTGGGGCCTCGGCCGTAGTAACCGCATTGTCGGCGTCTGGTGTTGAAAGTATTGGTTTTTCCTTTGCAGGGTTTTTGCCGCCTCAATCCAAAGCCCGTGTAGACACCTTGAAGCGCTGGTTATCTCATCCAGAAGCCTTTGTTTTGTATGAAGCACCGCACCGTTTGGATAAATTACTGGCAGATTTAGTGACCTATATTGAACCGGATCGTGACGTGGTGATTGCCCGCGAGTTAACGAAGAAGTTTGAAGAACTGGTTTATCTCAAGGGGAGTACCTTGCAGGAATGGGCGAATAACCAGACTCCTAAGGGGGAATACGCCATTATTGTGGGACCTCGACAGGAGGAAGAGCACTCCGAACTCACAGACGAGCAGAAACGATGGTTGGAGCAGTTGGTCGAGTTGGTGCCTGCCTCGAAGTTAGCGGCTGTCGCAGCCAAGGTGACCGGGATAGATCGCTCGAGCATTTATCAATTTCTCATGGATTTGAAAGAACCGGTGTAGTGGTTATCTTTGGAGTGACTAGTTTCACGTGAAACATAAAACCAATGGCTGATGACGATCAACGTTTCACGTGAAACAATAAGGCCCTTGTCGAACAACAAGGGCCTTTGCAATGGGGTGAAAGCCTGCCTTATTCTGAGCGAAGCGCGACCTCTCGCGCTTTAGACGAGTGAATGTTGCGGACTAACCCTTCCAGTAAGGAGGACAACTCTTCCACAAGGTTGGAGTTAGAAATCACGCCTACTAATTCGCCTTCATCATTGACGATCGGGAGACGGCGAATACCAAATTCTCGCATACGTGCTAAAGCGACGACCATACTTTCATTGTATTTGGCTGTGACTACCGGCGTCGTCATGACATCCGAGACCAAGGTTGTATTGGGATCGAGCCCCAAGGCAACTACTTGAATAGCGATGTCTCGATCGGTAATCATCCCGACAGGGCGCTGATTATCATCAACAATCACTAAGCTGCCCACATGTTCGGAACGCATTTGTCGTGCACATTCTGTAATGGTTTTTTCTGCCGGGATAGTGGCGACGTTATGAACCGCCATATCAATAACCTTCATAGAACGTGTTCTCATCTTTATCCTTTCATTAAGAAAAAGTTGGTTTAGTAGCCTCCATGAGTATAGAGCATAACGTGTAGGCGGTAGTGCTCGAGTGGTCTCTACCGTTTGACTGTGCTCGGTGTTGGCTCCCATGGAGTGAGTCTGTGATATCTAGACTATCAAAAAAAGGCAGGGTGTGCTCTAGCTCGGGAACCCTTTTATCGGTCTAGAGCACCTTGATACTTATTCTTCTCCTGGATCGGTTGAATCGGGGGTGAACAACAAATGTTCGAATGTCTTAAAGTCGTAGAGATGTTTGTCCATTAAGTGTGATGGGGCCACACGCTGTAAGCTCATAAAGATGTTATAAATGCGCCCAGGGAATTGGCGGTCCCATTCATGAATGAGCGCTTTAATTTCTTTTCGCTTCAGATTTTCGCCTTTACCACAAATCCCCTTGGCCGTCGTAGGATACCCCATGATCTTCGAGAACTTTTCCGTTTCGTACTCACGGACATAAGCCAACGGGCGAATCACTGTATTTTGTCCGTCATCGCTACGTAGGATCGGAGGCATCGCTTTCAAACGGCCGCCATAAAAGAGATTAAGCAATAAGGTCCCTACGATGTCATCCATGTGATGACCTAAAGCGATTTTGGTACAACCGTGCTCGCGGGCAACACGATAGAGAATACCGCGACGGAGGCGGGCACATAATGAGCAGATATTTTTTCCGTCCGGAATGACGCGCTCTACGATCTTAAACGTGTCTTGATCTTCAATATGGTAAGGCACCCCCGTTTGAGCCAAGTAGCCTTCCAATACATCCAGCGGAAAATTGGGGATATGTTGAAAAATATTTACCGCGAGTAATTCAAACTTAATCGGGGCACGTTCTTGAAGTTTCTTCAATACGTCGAGCAGCACAAAGCTGTCCTTGCCACCACTCATTGCCACCAACACTTTGTCGCCGTCTTCAATCATATTAAAGTCGGTGATGGCTTGTGCAGTCAGTCGCACAATGCGTTTTTCGAGCTTTTTGACGGAAACGCTCTTTTTCTCTTTTTTCCCAGAGGAAGTCGAGGTGTCTGGTAAAGTGGTACTTTCCGCAGTCACTTCGGTTAACGGGATGACGTTGTCAACAAAAGACACAGTGGGCAGTGTGCCAGAGGCAATATTTTTTTCAGACATAATTCAAAATGGACAGGACGTGTTCAAACGTATCTAGGGGCGAACATTTGAATCCGAGTTTGTTTGGAGAAGACGATTAAACGACTTCCCTTGACGCCAAAGTTCAACACCTACAGATTTTGCATTATCTAAAGCCATAGGTTTAGAGCTTGAGATGCGTAGCATAACAATCTGTGGCTGTTTTAGTAGTTGAAAACAAATCTCTTCGAGTAATGTTTCTTGTAAATCATGATGGCGAGCCAGAGTGACATTCGTAATCGTCTGACTGATGAGTGTATAGTCAAATACATCATCAAGGGAATCGCCTTTGCTGGTGCTGTCCTGATGCAAGATCCAGACATCACAGTTAAAGAGGATTGGTTGAGAGCGTACGCGTTCGAAGTCGTAGGCTCCAATTTTGCCATCCACACAAAAATTTTCTAGAAATAGACGTTTGCACCGCGTCTGAAGAAGCCAAGATATATCATTCATTTAATTAATCCAGTTAAGGCTAAACTTGCAGGAAGGATATGAAAAGTAAGTTTTCGTTTTTCAGTCTACCCGTGGAGAAGGAAACGTGCGTTGGTTTCTCTGTATTTTTGTTTTATTAGTCGTTGTACTAACCTTTATCCCGACGCTTCGGCGTTGGGGGCTAGGGCGTTTACCGGGGGATATCCATTTTCAAGTCGGACGCTATAAAGTAGAAATTCCCCTGATGAGTACCATTTTGCTCGCCGCAAGCGTCATGATTATTGGTCGCCTTTTCTAACGGTACTCAATGCGATTCACTTGTAGGTCGAGATAAAAAATGGGATAACGCTCGTTTACGCTCTTCGATAATGGCTAATCCCATTTGGTCTGGCGATGTTCGAGCCCGAACCGCAGCAATATCAATGCTTTTCCAGGACCGTGTAGCCTCGTGAAGTTGACTGAAAAACGAGGAGCTGCTTAATCCTTTGGCTAAGGTGATTAACGCATCAAAACGCTCTGGCTTGCGAAGCACATCGGTACGCTGGAAGTAGTCCGACAAATCCTCTACTTTATAGGCAGGGGGTGTATGCCAAAGTTTCCAGAAAAGGTGGGCGAAATCACTTTCTTTACTCGGGATACGGATCGCCCCGACATAATTGTCTAGGGCCTCTAGGGAGGGAGAGGCCAAAAATAATAAGGCAACCCGCGCCTCAAGGGGAAGCATTTCATAAGGGATATAACGGCACAATCCCTCAAGTGTGGGTCCCGAGGCGTCGAGTCCGGGAAATAGCTTCTCCCATAGACCGCAAGCGAGCAATGCGCTGACCATGGCACTGGGATGTGCTTGTTGAAGTCCTTTTTTCAACTCTGCCCAAATACGCTCAGGCACCAAGGCATCTGCCTCACCGGATTGAACCATCTCTTGCATTAAATGGAGCGTTTCGGGCGCAATGCGAAAATGAGGGAATTTGGCGCAGAATCGTGCGACGCGTAAGATGCGAACGGGATCCTCGACAAAAGCATCACTCACATGGCGTAATTGAGCGCTTTGCAGGTCGTCTTGGCCATGGTAAGGGTCAATGATTTGACCTTGCTCGGTCATGGCGATGGCATTAATGGTGAGGTCACGACGACGCAAGTCCTCCTCTAACGTGACCTCGGGTGAGGTATACATTTCAAAGCCGTGGTAGCCACGGGCAATTTTGCGCTCCGTTCTTGCGAGAGCGTACTCTTCATGGGTTTGGGGATGCAAAAAGACAGGAAAGTCTTTACCCACAGGCTTAAAGCCACGCTGAGTCATCATCTCTGGGGTTGCGCCTACCACAACCCAGTCTCGATCTCCCGGGACGACGGAGTGCCCTTGTTGTGCTAATAACCGATCACGGACGTAGCCGCCGACCAAATACACCTGCATGTCGCCAAACCTTTTTAGACGTTACGGTAAATCTGTGTTGAGATTGCTGTTGGGTACGACTTTATCGAGCAGGATCGTAAAGTTGAGTTTCTCCCCTTCAAGCAAACTATAGGTGTGCATATTGGCCATGACATTTTTGACATAGTCACGGGTTTCGTTAAAGGGAATATTCTCGATAAAAATCGCACTTTCCGTTGGATTGAGCAGTAAAGAGCGCCATTTGCGAGCACGCCCAGGCCCTGCGTTATAGGCTGCAGAGGCCAGTACCATGCTACCATCCAAATCATTTCGGACCATACTGAGGTACGCAGAACCTAGTTGCACATTCATGTCTAAATCATGCAGTTTACTGACTGAAAAGTCTTCTGTGCCGAGTTTTTTGGCTAGCCAACGGGCTGTTTGAGGCATGATTTGCATGAGACCACGAGCACCTACGCCAGAGTTCACACTAGGCATAAAACGGGATTCTTGGCGAATTAATCCATATACCCAAGCCGGTTGAAGCCCCTGGGCACTCATGATGGGTTCAAACTGTTGACGATGGGGCATGGGGAACAAGTACTCCAACGTTTGATCGCTTTCACTGGCTCGTTGAGCGGTGTTGATCATTCGGTGGAGTAGCGCCTGAGAGCGGGCATATTCAGCAAGCTCATTGTATTGCGCCGAGTTGAGCCCTCGCATGGCCCAGTTCCATTCACGATGCCCCATAAAGAACATTTCCAACCGATAAAATGTTTTGGCTCGTTCAATCGAGGGATCATTGTCCCAGCGTTTTACTTGGGCTGGGGTTAACGTTACTGGTTTGCCCTGCGGTTGAAAATAGGGGCTTTTGAGTGCATCGGAGGCGAGCTTTCCGTAGAACGAAAGGTGTCCCGAGATGCGACGATAAAGGGGAGTGGCTTGCTCCGCTTTACCTAACTCGGAAAGGGCACGTGCACGCCAATAGATCCAAGTTTCATCCTCACTCATGTCTGACGGTAAATGGCGTGTCAGCCGTTCGACATCTTTCCAGCTTTGGCGCCAGAGTGCTGTTCGGATATACCAACCTAGTTTCAGCTCGGGATTAATCAGGGATTGGACATCGCTCAGATCGCCCTCCACATGATGGAACCAGTCGAGTGATTGTGCGTTGAGTTCAGTCGCGCCATGGTATCCAATCGTAGCCCAGGCTAAATTCTTTTCGTCCGAACTTAAATTTTTGTCCACAGCGCGCGTAATTTCCGCCGCTAAATTGGGGTTGGACGGTGCGAGACGCAGGGCTGCCAGTAAACCTAACTTTGCGGGAATTGTACTAATGCGCGTACGTACTTTTTGGTACCAACGCGATGGGTTAGTAATCAACTGCTGAATTTCTTTCACACTGGCTGGAAGACGTTTTGTCGGCAGGCGAGAAACGTCCGCTTTAGCGTCATTCCATCGTTGTCGTTGAAGTGTGATTAATAACTCGTCCCAGCCCCACGATGGGTCTTGGTTCACGATTTGGCTTCCTAGCTGTGAGAGAAAGCGCCCTTGATAGCTTGTATCCCGATACAGAAGCTTTCGTTGAGCGAGCGACATACTTTGCGGGTTGAGGGCTGCATAGGCAACGGCAATGGGTGCTTCCGTTTGATTCCACTGTAACGTATTAAATACATCATTAAAGTCACGACGTAGCAACGTTTCACCTGCGATTAACAAATAATCGGTGGCCGCCCGCTCACCTAGGTATTGGCCTTGGTGTGCAGCAATAAATTGCTTGACTTGGTCCCGTAGCGCAGGGTTTTGTGGATCACGCTTTAACGCTAAATTGTTTGCAGTGAGCACCAGATAGTCGTAGAGCGGATACTGTTCTACCCCTTGCATGAGTACTTGTAACTCGTCTAACCGTCCCTTTTGTCCAGCTTTCCAGGCATCGATAAATTTGAGGTCCTCTGCGCTTTGTACGGGTGGTAAAAGCGCACGCTCCAAAATGTCATCCTCGCTAGGCCTCGTGGCATCCGCGAGAGCACTCGTAGGCGTGCCCAGGCTGGAGGACTCGGCATAGGAAAGGGACGAGTGGAGGATCAAGAGTGCACTACTCAAGGAGAGCAAAATTCGACGCACAGTGAACACAGTAGAGGGCATAATGGCAGGCTTCCTTCGTTGTGATAGGATTCCAAAGAGTGAAAAGACCCGTTTTCTCAATCAACAATCTATAGACAAAATACTACAAAATATTTGAGAGTGGTGGGTTCTACGCTGGTTGTTACAGCCCCAAGGCATGAGAGGTAGAAGATGAGCCAAGAAAAGCAAGTGCTAAGACGAACATTGCGAGCAAGACGTTTGCTATTGAGTCAACAGCCCGAACGCTGTGAGGCGCTTATTGCCCATTTATTAACCCTATTAAGTGAGTGCATGAAAACCCCTCAAGGGGTATTAGGATTTTATATGGCGTTGCCTGGCGAAGTGGAGGTGACCGCTGCTCTGACCCAATGGGCCAAGGTACATCGCCAGAGGTTGGCCCTGCCGTATGTCGAAAAGTCCAATCGCTCTATGCATTACCGACTCTGGCGGGAAGGTGATCCTTTATGTCCCGACACGGCAGGCATTTTGGCACCGTTAGGTGAACCCATCCAGCCGCAAGTCGTGTTGGCGCCGTGCGTTGGGTATGCGCGCGGACCGCTCTTTCGTTTAGGCAATGGCGGTGGGTATTTCGATCGCTGGCTGGCAGCGAGTAGGGAGCAGGTGAGCACCATCGGGTTGGCCTTTGAGGAGCTAGCGGTCGATCCCGCTCTCTTTGAGCCGTTTGATATTCCCATGGATTGGGTGGTGACTGAGTGCTCCTGTTTGTCGGCGCACCAATAAAGAAGAGAACGCCCTCAAGCGTTCTCTTCGGTTTATCGGATCTAGGGGGTTGTGATAACGGCTTAGTAGCGGTAGTTATCCGATTTATAGGGCCCCTCTTTCGGAACACCAATATAGGCCGCCTGTTCATCCGTTAATTCGGAAAGTTCGGCATTGAAGTTCGTGAGTTGTAAGCGTGCCACCTTTTCATCTAATACCTTCGGTAACAGGTAGACCCCGACAGGATAGCGATCGTGGTGGCAGTAAAGTTCAATTTGTGCCAAGGTTTGGTTGGCAAATGAGGAACTCATCACGTACGACGGGTGTCCTGTGGCGCACCCAAGGTTCACTAAGCGCCCTTCGGCTAAGAGAATGATGCGGTTACCTGAGGGTAATGTGATATGGTCGACTTGCGGCTTGATATTATCCCAAGGATATTGGCGCATGGAGGCCACATCGATTTCGCTATCAAAGTGTCCGATGTTGCATACAATGGCTTCATTTTTCATCGCAATCATGTGGTCATGCGTAATGACACGGACGTTACCCGTAGCGGTTACAAAGATATCCGCTTTGTCTTTTGCATAATCCATCGTGACCACACGATAGCCTTCCATAGCAGCCTGCAAAGCGCAGATCGGGTCGACTTCAACCACCCAGACCTGAGCAGCTAGGGCGCGCAAGGCTTGAGCACAGCCCTTGCCCACATCGCCGTAGCCGACCACTACAGCCACTTTCCCAGCGATCATAACGTCGGTAGCACGTTTAATCCCATCGACGAGCGATTCACGGCATCCATAGAGGTTGTCAAATTTTGACTTCGTTACCGAGTCGTTCACATTGATCGCCGGGAAAAGAAGTTCATGGCGGGCATGCATTTGATAGAGGCGATGCACCCCAGTCGTGGTTTCTTCTGTCACCCCTTTAATGTGCACAATGCGCTTGGAGTACCAGTGCGGATCCAGGGCCAAGTGAGCCTTAATCGCAGCAAATAACGCGGTTTCTTCTTCGTTATTCGGGTGAGCGATAACGGAGGCGTCCGTTTCGGCTTTACGGCCTAAGTGTAAAAGCAACGTTGCATCGCCACCGTCGTCCAAGATCATGTTTGCGAACTCGTCGTCGCCCCAATCGAGAATGCGATGGGTAAAGTCCCAGTATTCCGTGAGCGTTTCGCCTTTCTTGGCGAAGACGGGAATACCTTGTGCTGCAATCGCAGCGGCGGCATGATCTTGGGTAGAGAAAATATTACAGCTTGCCCAACGGACTTGAGCCCCTAAGGCCACGAGGGTTTCAATAAGGACCGCTGTTTGAATCGTCATATGAATGGAACCCGCAATTTTGGCCCCTTTTAAAGGCTGGTTTGCGGCATATTCAGAGCGAATCGCCATGAGTCCTGGCATTTCGACTTCGGCAATCTGAATCTCTTTGCGACCCCAGGGTGCGAGGGAAATGTCGGTAACTACGTACGGTTCATGCATGTCTAACTCCTTTAGAGCATGTATCGGACAAGAATTATTCTTGGCTAAAAAGTGCTAATGCCTCTTTCACGGTTGCGAGGCTGACACCCTCGGCTAATGTGACAGGCGCGTCGTGGATGGCCTCGGGGTTACTCTTGAGCGATTTCACCCAGCGGCCCGCATCTGCCCCTGACTCAAAGCCTTGAGAGAGGAACAACTCTTGGTTTTTGAAACTCAGCTTGAAGTAAAACAGCCCGTCTTTTTCGCGATATTGTTTGAAAAGCGGCATGAGTTTCTTTTCTTCAGTGACCTGCGTTTGTGTGCTGACATTGACAAAAGAGCGTAAGCCGACGGCATTACGAAGTTCTTCAATGAGTGCCTTAGCGTAGACACGTGCCTTAGCCGCCCCTTTGAGAAGAATGTCTTCCAATTCGGCAGGGTGTTCGATCAAATACTCATAGCGCTCACGCATGGGACCAATTTCTTTATTAATTTGATCGGCCAACTGCTTTTTAGCTTCGCCCCAGCTTAAGCCCGCTTTGAGGCTTTCACGGAAGGCTTTGGACTCTTCAGGCGTGGCAAACGCGTCGTAAATCACGGTGAGCGATGTGCTGTCCGGATCTTTGGGTTCACCGGGGAGTTTGGCATCGGTCACAATACGTGAGATCGCTTCGTCCAACGCAGCACGTCCACCTTCAAAGAGCGGAATGACGTTGTTGTAGGACTTACTCATTTTGCGACCATCTAAACCTGGGAGGACTTCGACTGAGGAACCACCCGTGGCCTGCGGAAGCACAAAGAAGGGCTTATCTTTGGGGGCGTATAAATAGTTGAAGGTCGAAGCGATATCGCGAGCGATTTCGAGGTGCTGCAGCTGATCATGACCTACAGGCACTTCGTGGGCATTGAACATCAAGATGTCCGCAGCCATCAAAATAGGGTAGCAATACAGCCCCATCGTGACATCGGCATCCGGTTCTTTTCCTTGTGCCGTCGCGGCATCGACACTGGCTTTGTAGGCATGAGCACGATTCATGAGCCCTTTACCCGTCACACATGTCAGTAACCAATTCAACAGCGGAATTTCGGGAATGTCGCTTTGACGATAAAACACGACTCGTTCAGGGTCTAAGCCTGCAGCCAGCCACGTGGCAGCAATTTGCATGCGACTTTTTTCGATACGAGCAGGATCTTGACACTTGATTAATCCGTGAAGATCTGCCAAGAAGTAGAAACCTTGTACATCGGGGTTAAGGCTATCCTGAATAGCAGGGCGAATAGCACCGACGTAGTTTCCAATATGCAATGTACCAGTGGTGGTAATGCCTGTCAGAGTACGTTTTTTCATGGCGATTAATACAGAGAGTAGTATTGCCCCTCTATGGTCAGCGTAGAGGGAAGTAAACCGTATCGACCTC